>JACCUS010000409.1 GCA_013811715.1 Nocardioidaceae bacterium | reverse complement strand
GTTCGGGTACTCGCTGACGATCGGTCCCGTGCTGCGGGCCGGGGTCGCCCTTCGGGCGGCCATCGGCGTGGCGCTGGCTGCCGACACCGTGTCGATCACGGTGATGGAGGTCATGGATAACGCCGTGATGTTGCTTGTGCCCGGCGCGATGGAGTCGGGGCTGGCCAGCTGGCTGTTCTGGGGCAGCCTGGCGTTCTCCTTCGTGGTCGCGTTCATCGTCACCTTGCCGGTCAACCGCTGGCTGATCGGCAGGGGCCGCGGCCACGCGGTGGTGCACGCCTACCACTGACGGCGCACTGCTTACAGTGGCGAGATGGCCTACACCGTCGAACACCCGCCGTTCGCTGTCACCGCCGATGCGGTGGTGCTGACTCTCCGCGACGAGAAGCTCTGTGCCCTGGTGATCACCCGCGGCCGTGCACCGTTCGCCGGTCGGTTGGCGCTGCCGGGCGGCTTCGTCGACATCGACGAGTCCGTCGACCACGCCGTACGACGGGAGCTGGCCGAGGAGACCGGGCTCGAGCTCAAACCGAGACAGCTCGAGCAGCTGGGCGCGTACGGCGCCCCCGACCGCGACCCGCGGATGCGCACCGTCAGCGTGGCCTACCTGGCGTTGCTGCCTGAGATCTCCGACGTCAAGGCGGGGGACGACGCGAGCGACGTACAGTGTCTGCCTGTCTCCTGGCTGCTCGCCCGCCGTGATCGGCTCGCGTTCGACCACCGGCTGATCCTGCGGGACGGTGCCGACCTGGCGAGACACCGCCTCGGCTGACCAGCTCCAGCGGACCAACGGACGCGGCGGTGTGGCCAACCCGGACCGGCTGCGTCTCGATGACAAGGCCGTGGCCTTCTGCGCCAGCTTGGTGAGGCTGTTCTCCTAGCGTTCAATCCTCTCGCCCGGGGGCGTCTCCCCTTACGATGGGCAGGAGCCCGGGTCGAAGAGGAGTACGCCGATGAGCTGGATCCCGCAGGTAGGCAAGAGGGCGCTGAAGTACGGCCCGCAAGCACAGCTGGCCTGGAAGCACGCGGGCAAGCCGGCGGCGGACGCGGTGCAGCGAGCCACCGCCGTCCGCAGCGCTCGACGCACCGCCCTGCGGCACGCCGACACCGTGGTCGAGGGCGCCATCCTCAAGGCCGTCCACAACGGCGACACGTTCTGGGTGGTCTTCAGCGGTGGTGAGCCGGTGGCGGCGTACCCGAAGACCTCGGTGCCGGTCGACGAGGTCGTCGCCAAGACGGACCTGAGCAAGAAGATGACACCCGACCAGCTCCGGGCTCGCCAGGCGGCGCGCTCGAAGCGGCGACGGGCGGCCGAGGGCGCCCGAGGAGTCAAGGAGCAGTGGCGCCGCCGTCGTAACGGCTTCTAGCCCTCACAGTCACTCGGCACTCGGCGGGTCTGGAAGACTGACGGGGTGGAGATCGCCGTACTGATCGTGGTCTCGATCGCGGTGGTGATCTTGGTCAGCGCCCTGTCGCACCGAACGCCTTTCCCCGCCCCGCTACTGCTTGTCGTGCTCGGCCTGGCCGGGTCGTTCCTGCCCGGAGTTCCCGACGTCGACCTGAGTGCAGACATCGTGTTGTTCGGGTTCTTGCCGCCGCTGCTGTACTCGGCGGCCCTGAACACCTCGCTCATCGACTTCCACAAGAACGCCCGCCCGATCGCGTTGCTGTCGGTCGGGCTGGTCATCGCCACGACGCTCACGGTCGGGCTCGTCGCCTGGTGGCTGCTGCCGATCCAGCCAGCGGCCGCGCTTGCACTCGGCGCCGTCGTGTCGCCTCCCGACGCGGTCGCCGCGACCGCCATCGCCCGGAGGGTGGGCATGCCGCGCCGCGTCGTGACGATCCTGCAGGGCGAGAGCCTCGTCAACGACGCCACCGCACTGGTGGCGTTGCGTACGGCGATCGCCGCCATCGGAGGCAGCGTCACGGTGCTGGAGGTCGGGCTCGACTTCGCGCTGGCCGCCGTCGGCGGGATCGCGGTCGGCGTCGTCGTCGCCTTCGTCACCGGCAAGGTGCGCAAACGGATCGACGACGAGATCACCGACACGGCTGTGTCCTTGCTGACTCCGTTCGTCTCCTACCTGACCGCGGAGCAGTTCCACTTCTCCGGGATCCTCGCCGTCGTCTTCACGGGCCTGATCCTCGGACACAAGACCCATCTGATGCAGTCGGCCCCGTCCCGCATCTTCGAACGGAACAACTGGTCGACGATCGACTTCCTGCTGGAGAACGCGGTCTTCTTGCTGATCGGCCTGCAGGTTCGGGAGATCCTCGAGGCGACGGCCAGCAGCGCCTTGTCGACGAGCCAAGTCGTCGGCGCGTGTGTGTCGGTGACGCTGACGGTCATGGTGGTGCGGGTGCTGTGGGTGTTCCCTGCGACGTACCTGCCGAGGTTGATCCCAGCGGTCCGGGCCAAGGACCCTCTCCCACCGTGGACGTTCCCCGCAGCGGTCTCGTGGGCAGGGATGCGAGGCGTGGTGACGCTGGCTGCCGCGTTCGTGCTGCCGCCGGAGACACCTCATCGCGAGGTGCTTGTCCTGATCGCCCTCGTCGTCGTCGGTGTCACCTTGCTGTTGCAGGGTGCGACGCTCCCGTGGGTGCTGCGCCACCTCGGGCTGTCCGGGCCCGACCCGGGTGAGGACGCGCTGCAGGTGGCAAGCGTCAACCAGCGGGCATCGTCCGCGGGGCTGAGGCGGCTCGACGAGATCACGACCGACGGCAACCGAGACGACGTCATCGAGCGGGTACGACGGCGAAGCGGCGAACGCAGCGATGCGATGTGGGAGCGGCTCGGCAGCTCAGACGAGACGCCGAGCCAGGAGTACGCCCGGCTGCGGATCGAGATGATCGCCGCCGAACGGGAGGAGCTGCTGCGGCTGCGTGACCAGGGTCTTGTCCATGACGATGTGCTGAGACAGGTCTTCGCGGCCATCGACATCGAGGAGACGGTTCTCGGGAACGTGGAGTCGGTGACGCTGGAGACCCGAAACGACGAGCTGACCTCGCCGCCGCTACACACCGGTTGCGAGCACCTTGCCGACCGCTCCGACACACCTACGCCGAACACGCCCGATGGATGCGAGGAGTGCCTGGCGGAAGGCTTGGACTGGGTGCATCTGCGGCTGTGCATGTCCTGTGGGCATGTCGGCTGCTGCGACTCCTCGGTCGGCAAGCACGCGTCGCATCACTATGCGGACCGCAGCCATCCGGTGGTCCGCAGCTTCGAGCCCGGTGAGGCGTGGCGCTGGTGCTTCGTCGACGAGCGCCTCGGCTGAGCTGAGGTCACCGCGACGACCGGCCGACCTCCGAGTGGCCGGCCGATCGTCGACGCGGGTGTCTATCCGCAGCCGCAGGTGTAGTAGGTGATGTCCCAGTGGTTGCCTTCGTCGTAGTAGATATTGCCGGAGGCCGACTTGTACTTGTACCCGCCGATGTAGGCGAAGTTATTGCGGATGTAGTTGCCCACGCAGGTGTACTTGCTGATGTCGATCTTGTAGCCGTTCCAGTGGCTGTAGGTCCCCGATGCGTGCCCGACCTCCGTGCCGCCGGTGGCGTTGATCGAGCATCCGCTGATCCGTTTGAGTGTCTTGATGCCGGAGATCGTCTCCTGGTTGATCTGCTCGAACGAGGTGCAGGTGGAGTTGTAGCGGTCGCTGCAGTTGCCGCTGGAGGACCAGGAGATCCCCGCATCACGCAACTGAGCGGTGGCGCTCGAGGGTCACCGCCATGGGTCGACGGCAAACGATTGGCGACCATCATGTGCCGCTCCCTATCCTTGAGGCACGATGCCTACACGCCGTTCGGAGTCTGTCGTCGAGGCTGGGAAGACGGCACCGCCCTCTGCCGGTCTCACGATCAGCTTCCCGGAGCAGCTGCCGGTCTCCCAGCGCAGGAGCGACATCGCGGCGGCGATCCGCGACCACCAGGTGGTGATCGTGGCCGGTGAGACCGGCAGCGGCAAAACGACCCAGCTGCCGAAGATCTGCCTCGACATCGGCAGGGGTGCGGGTCGTGGCGGCATCATCGGCCACACCCAGCCACGCCGGATCGCCGCCCGAACCGTGGCGGAGCGGATCGCCGATGAGCTCGACACCGGCCTTGGCGAAGTCGTCGGCTACCAGATCCGGTTCACCGACAGGTCCAGTGGCGACACCCGCGTCAAGGTGATGACCGACGGCATCCTGCTCGCCGAGATCCAGCGCGATCGCGAGCTGCGTCGCTACGACACGATCATCATCGACGAGGCGCACGAGCGCAGCCTCAACATCGACTTCATATTGGGCTACCTCAAGCAGCTGCTGCCGCGGCGGCCAGACCTCAAGGTCGTGATCACCTCGGCGACGATCGACCCGCAGCGTTTCTCCCAGCACTTCGACGACGCACCCGTCATCGAGGTGTCGGGGCGCATGTACCCGGTCGAGGTGCGCTACCGGGAGCTGGTCGACGACCAGACCCAGGGCATCCTCGACGCCGTCGCGGAGCTGATGGACGAGGGACCGGGCGACATCTTGGTGTTCTGCTCGGGAGAACGAGAGATCCGCGACGCCACCGACGCGCTGAAGCGGGTCGCGCCCAAGCGGCCGATCGACGCGTACGACGTGCTCCCGCTCTACGCGCGGCTCTCGTCGGCCGAGCAGCACCGGGTCTTCGCCCCGCACGCGCGCCGGCGCGTCGTCCTTGCCACCAACGTGGCCGAGACGTCGCTGACGGTCCCCGGCATCCGGTACGTCGTCGACACCGGCCTGGCCCGCGTCTCCCGGTTCAGTGCTCGCACGAAGGTGCAGCGGCTTCCGATCGAGCCGATCTCGCAGGCCAGCGCCAACCAGCGCACCGGCCGCTGCGGCCGAGTGGCGGCGGGGATCTGCATCAGGCTGTACGCCGAGGAGGACTACGCGGCCAGACCGGAGTTCACCGACCCGGAGATCCTGCGAACCAACCTCGCCTCGGTCGTCTTGCAGATGACGGCGCTCGGCCTCGGCGACATCGCCGCCTTCCCCTTCGTCGAACCGCCCGACACCCGCAGCGTTCAGGCGGGGGTCCAGCTGCTCGACGAGATCGGTGCCCTCGACGCGGCACCGCGGCAGGCAGGGGGCAGACGAAGCCGCGGCGGACGCGACCGGGCGACCGGCCTCGCGCCCGGACGCCGTACCGGCGAAGACCACCGGTTGACCAAGGTGGGACGCCAGCTGGTGGAGCTGCCGGTCGACCCGCGGCTCGGCCGGATGGTGATCGAGGCCGACCGCAACGGCTGCCTGCGCGAGGTCATCACGATTGTGGCGGCGCTGTCGATCCAAGACCCGCGGGAGCGCCCGGTCGAGCGGCAAGAGCAGGCCGACGCCAAGCACCGGCGGTTCGCCGACGCCGAGTCCGACTTCGCCAGCCTGCTCAACCTGTGGCGTTACCTGAGCGAGCAGCAGCGGGCGTCGAGCTCGAGTGCGTTCCGGCGCACCTGCAAGGCCGACTTCCTCAACTACCTGCGGGTGCGGGAGTGGCAAGACCTCGACGCGCAGGTGCGGCAGGTGGTCAGGCGACTCGGGTTCAAGCTCAACTCGACGCCCGCCGCGGCGGCGGCGATCCACCGTTCCCTGCTCGCCGGCCTGCTGTCGCACATCGGCATGCGGGACGTCGAGAAGCGCGACTACCTCGGCGCGCGTGGAACGCGGTTCGCGATCTTCCCGGGCTCGGGCCTGTTCAAGAAGCAACCGCAGTTCGTGATGGCCGCCGAGCTGGTCGAGACCGGGCGGCTGTGGGGGCGGGTCAACGCCCGGATCGAGCCGGAGTGGGCGGAGTCGATCGCGGCCCACCTGGTCAAACGCTCGTACTCCGAGCCGCACTGGGAGAAGCGGCAGGGTGCTGTGATCGCGCTGGAGAAGGTGACGCTGTACGGCGTGCCGGTCGTGGCCGAGCGGAAGGTCAACTACGGCCGCATCGACCGAGAGACCGCCCGCGAGCTGTTCATCAGGCACGCCCTGGTGCAGGGGGAGTGGCAGACGCGGCACCGGTTCTTCGCCGCCAACCAGGCGCTGCTGGAGGAGGCAGCGGACCTGGAGCACCGGGCGCGACGGCGTGACATCGTGGTCGACGACGAGACGCTGTTCGACTTCTACGACGAGCGGGTGGCGCCGGACGTGGTCTCCACGGCGCACTTCGACTCGTGGTGGAAGCTGACGCGTCGAGACACACCCGACCTGTTGACCTTCTCGCTGGACATGCTTGTCCACGACACCGCCTCCGACGTCTCGACCGAGGAGTTCCCCGACGCGTGGCGGCACGGGGAAGTCGCCCTGCCACTGGCGTACGAGTTCGAGCCGGGGGCGGCGAGTGACGGTGTCACCGTCGACATCCCGGTCGCGGCCCTGAACCAGGTCGACGCCGGTGACTTCTCCTGGCCGGTTCCCGGGCTGCGTGCCGAGCTGGTGGTGGCGCTGATCCGCGCGCTGCCCAAGACGCTGCGCGTCAACTTCGTGCCGGCGCCGAACTACGCCCGCTCGTTCCTGGGCTCGGTCACACCCGGCGAGGAGCCGTTGCTCGACGCGCTCGAGCGCTACCTGCGTCGTACGACGGGGAACGTGGTCCAACGCAGCGACTGGGACCTCGGCAAGGTGCCGCCGCATCTGCTGTTGTCGTTCCGCATCGTCTCGCCGGCGGGGGAAGTGCTGGGCGAGAGCAAGGACCTCGACACGCTCAAGGGATCCCTGACGGGCTCGGCCGAGGACGCGATTTCGGCGGCGGCGTCCGAAGTCGAGCGGAGCGGCCTCACCGGCTGGGACTTCGAGGAAGTGCCGCGGGAGTTCGTCCAGACCAGGGCGGGCCACGAGGTGCGTGGCTTTCCCGCTTTGGTCGACGAGGGGGACGCCGTTGCCGTCCGGGTCCTCGGCACGGCGGAGCAGCAGGAGGCAGCACACCGGCTGGGGGTACGACGGCTGCTCGTGCTGACCACCCCCTCGCCTGGACCGGCCATCGTCCGGCAGTTGGACAACTCCGACAAGCTGGCGCTCAGCCTCAACCCGCACGGCAGCGTCGCCGCCCTGCTCGAGGACTGCTTCGCCTGCGCGGTCGACTCGGTCGTGGCCGAGGGTGGGGGGCCGACGTGGGACCGCGCTGGTTTCGCTGCGCTGGAGAAGGCGGTCCGCGCGGTGGCTGGCGACCGGACTCGGGAGGTGGTGCGGCTGGCCCAGGCCGCGCTGGTGGCAGCCCACGAGGTCGACCGCAGACTCTCGGGGCGGGCGGACCTGGCGCTGCTGCCGGCGCTTTCAGACATGAGAGGGCAGTGGTCTCGGCTCATCTATCCCGGCTTCGTGGCCGATGCCGGGATAGACGCGCTCCGCCACTACCCGCGGTACTTCGCGGCGATGGGTGTGCGGCTGGACAGGCTCGCGATCGACCCACGGCGCGATGCCGTGTCGATGGGGTCGATGAGCGGCGCGTCGGCGGCGTACCTGCATCAGCTGGAGGGGCGCCCGGCGGGGCTGCCACCGAGCCCGGCACTCACCCGGGTGCGCTGGATGCTCGAGGAGCTCCGGGTGAGCCTGTGGGCGCAACAGCTCGGCAC
>JACCUS010000388.1 GCA_013811715.1 Nocardioidaceae bacterium | reverse complement strand
GGTCCGCCGGGTGCCCCACGCGCCGCTGCCGGGCCGCCATGAACTCCGCGCAATGCACAGCCAGCACGTCGTACGCCGACTGCCCCATCAGCTCCACAAGCTCAGGCGCGTACGAGACGAACACCGGATCCTTGCCGACGTGGGCCTCGGTGTTCCCCGAGCAGTACCAGTCCAGGTCGTGGCCGCCCTCGCCCCAGCCACGCCGGTCGTACTCGGCGATCGTGACCTCGGTGTACGACGTCTGGTCGCTCCTCGTCACTTCGCGGAACATCCGGCGGATCGGCAGCTGCCAGCACACGTCCGGCTTGGTCTCGAGCGGATGGCGGTCGTTTCGCAACGCCCAACCGTGCAGGGCACAGCCCTCTCCTCCTTCGAAGCCACGCCGGTTCAAGAAGATGCAAGCCCCCTCATGGAGCGCCGTCTTGCGTTCGCCGTCCTCGTCGGTCCCCACCCAGGCGTTCTTGCGCTCATGGCCCACGTCGTGGAACTGCCAGTCCTCCCGAGTGAGCAGCTTGACGAACGAGCGGACGCGCTTCTCGTCGGCCTTGTCGGAGAAGTGGGCGCCGAGCGTGCAGCAGCCGTCGGCCGGCCGGTCCGCGTAGATGCCCTTGCAGCCCGCCCCGAAGATGCAGGCCCATCGCGACGCGAGCCAGGTGAGATCGCACTTGAAGCGTTGCGTGTCATCACCGGGATCGTCGAACTCGACCCACGCGCGGGGGAAGTCAAGGGGCACCTCGGGCATCACCTCACCCTACGCGGCGGCACCAGGCTGCCGCGCCGCGCCCGGATGCGGCCGCGGTCATCGCTGCCGCATCAGGCGGCTAGCCTCATCGTATGAGGGACGCGGTTCTGGACGTGGGCTCCAACACCGCACACCTGCTCATCGTCGACGCTCATCGGGGCGCGCCCCCGCTGCCGGCGGCCTCGATGAAGGAACCGCTCCGACTCGCCGAGCACATCACCGGCAGCGGTGCTCTGTCCGAGGTGGGCGTCGACGCCCTCGTCGCGTTCATCGGCGGTGCACTCGCCGAGGCCGAGGACCAGGGTTGTGAGTCGGTGACCGCGTTCGCCACCTCGGCGATCAGGGAGGCCAGCAACTCCGAGGAGGTTTTGGCGCTCGTGAGCGAGAAGACCGGCGTCGACCTGATGGTGCTCACCGGTGAGGACGAGGCGCGGTTGACGTTCTTGGCGGTGCGTCGCTGGTTCGGGTGGTCGTCTGGGCGCCTCGCGGTATTCGACATCGGGGGCGGATCGCTCGAGATGGCCGCCGGCACCGAAGAGCATCCTGACGTGGCGCAGTCACTCGAGTTGGGTGCTGGGCGGCTCACCCGCGAGTGGCTTCCAGACGACGTACCGTCCTCGGCGGACGTCAGGTCGCTGCGCAAGCACATCCGCGCGCAGGTCGCCCGCGAGGCCGGCTCCTTGCTGCGAGCCGGGAGCGCGGACCATACCGTCGCGACATCGAAGACGTTCCGGTCGCTCTCTCGGTTGTGTGGTGCGGCTCCTTCGGACGCGGGTCACTACGTGCGTCGGCTGTTACCGCACGCCGAGCTCGTCAAGTGGCTGCCGAAGCTTGCGGCGATGAGCAGCGACGAGCGCGCCGACCTGCCCGGGGTGTCGGCCGCGCGGGCGCATCAGCTCGTGGCAGGGGCACTCGTCGCCGACGCTGTGATGGACATCTTCGGGATCGAGGCCTTGGAGATGTGTCCGTGGGCGCTGCGGGAGGGTGTCATCTTGCAGAAGCTCGACTCGCTGTGAAGCTGCTC
The DNA here is from genome assembly GCA_013811715.1 of Nocardioidaceae bacterium. GTDB lineage: Bacteria > Actinomycetota > Actinomycetes > Propionibacteriales > Nocardioidaceae > JACCUS01. The sequence continues at coordinate 2,150 of JACCUS010000388.1, read as the reverse complement.
GCCGCCACCGGCGGCACGGGCAGGGTCACTAGGCTGGGGATGTGAGGGACGGTCAGCCGCACCAGCATTCGGACGGGGAAGCGGCGCCCTCCGCCCGAGTCGCGTTGTCGTCCGCATCGGTGTACCCGGAGTCGACGGCCAGCGCGTTCGAGCTGGCGGGCCGCCTGGGTTATGACGCGGTGGAGGTGATGGTCGGCATCGACCCGGTCAGCCAGGACATCGACGCCATCGAGCATCTGGCCGAATACCATCGGATGCCGGTCTGCGCGATCCATGCGCCATGCCTGCTCATCACCCAACGCGTATGGGGCACCGAACCGTGGGGGAAGCTGGAGCGCAGTGCCGAGATGGCCCAGCGGCTCCACGCCGAGACCGTTGTGGTGCACCCACCCTTTCGGTGGCAGCGCGACTATGCCAGGGGTTTCGTGGACGGCATCGTCGAGCTCGAGGCGGACACCGGGATCGCCTTCGCGATCGAGAACATGTACCCCTGGCGGGCGTCCCGCCGTGAGCTGCAGGCGTACTTTCCAGGCTGGAACCCGGTCGAGCAGGACTACGCCAACGTGACCATCGACCTCTCGCACAGCTCCACCGCGGGCAGCGACCCCATCGCGATGGTCAACGAGCTGGGTCCGCGGCTACGGCACGTCCACATGACCGACGGTTCGGGATCGGCAAAGGACGAGCATCTGGTGCCTGGCCGCGGCAACCAGCCGTGTGCTGAGTTGCTGGAGCTGATCGCGGACCAGGGGTACTCCGGGTTCGTGGTGATCGAGATCAACACCCGGAAGTGCTCCACCAGCGCCGCCCGGCAAGCCGATCTCGCCGAGTCGTTGGCGTTCACGCGACAGCATCTTGCGGCGCCTGAGCCGCACTTCGTGGTCTCGTCGACCGGTGAGGTCGAGGAGCTGGGCGTCAGCCCTCGTCGATCTCCGCGATCCGGTCGCCCTCGGTGACGACCTGACCCTCGGTGACGCTGAGCTCGACGATCGTGCCGTTGACCTCGGCCGGGACTGGGATCTCCATCTTCATCGACTCCAAGATGACGAGCGCATCCTCCGGGGCGACCTTGTCTCCGGCCTTCGCGACGACCTTCCACACGTTGGCGACGAGCTCTGCGTTGACGTAGTGACTCAAGGCGTGCCCTTCGGTGTGGACCTGGAGAACGATGCGGCCGCGGTTGGAGGCCAACCGTAGTCGATGCAGGTACGCCGCCTCGCGTCGTACCGCGTAGCCTTGCATGCGCCGAGACGCCCCCGGCAGCCGATCGAGGAGGACCCTGTGCTGCGTCGTTCCCTGCTCCGGTTGTCGCGAAGCGACAACGTCAAGCACCTCGTCAGCTCGATGCCGGTCGCGAGCCAGCTGGTGACGCGTTTCGTCGCCGGCGAGAGCGTGGGCGAAGCGGTCGACACGACCCAGCGGCTCGCCAAGGACGGGCTCTTGGCCACTCTCGACCACCTCGGCGAGGACACCTTTGACCGGCCGCAGGCGACGGCGACCGTCGAGGCCTACCTGGAGCTCTTGCGACGGCTGTCCGACGTCGGGCTCACAGCAGAAGCGGAGGTCTCGGTGAAGCTGTCCGCGGTAGGTCAGGCGTTGTCCGGCGACGGAGCGAAGATCGCGCTCGACAACGCCCGCCTCATCTGCCAGCAGGCCGCGGTCGCCGGCACCACGGTGACACTCGACATGGAGGATCACACGACCACCGACTCCACCTTGGGCATCCTGCGCGACCTGCGCCCCGACTTTCCCTCGACCGGCGCAGTGCTGCAGGCCCACCTGCGCCGTACCGAGCAGGACTGCCGCGACCTTGCCGACGCGGGCTCGCGGGTGCGGCTCTGCAAGGGGGCGTACAAGGAGCCGGGGTCGGTGGCCTTCCAAGACAAGTTCGCGGTCAACTTGTCCTACGTCCGCTGCTTGAAGGTGCTGATGGCCGGCGCAGGCTACCCGATGATCGCCTCACACGACCCCAAGCTGATCGGGATCGCCGGCGCGCTCGTCGCCCGCAACGGACGCGAGCAGGGCAGCTATGAGTACCAGATGCTGTTCGGAGTGCGGCCCGAGGAGCAGAAGCGGCTCTCGGCGCGCGGGGAGAAGGTGCGGGTCTACGTCCCGTACGGCGACCAGTGGTACGGCTACCTGATGCGACG
>JACCUS010000391.1 GCA_013811715.1 Nocardioidaceae bacterium | reverse complement strand
ACCGGTCGTGGGTGATGGCGAGTACGGCGCCGGGGTAGGCCTTGAGGTGATGCTCGAGCCACATCACGCTCTCGGCGTCGAGGTGGTTCGTCGGCTCGTCCAGCAGCAGCAGGTCGGGTTGTTGCAGAAGCAGCTTGCACAGCGCCACCCGGCGTCGTTCGCCTCCGCTGAGCCGGTCGACCAGCATGTCGCCCGGTGGGCAGCGCAGCGCGTCCATCGCCTGGTCGAGCCGGGAATCCAGATCCCACGCGTTGGCGTGGTCGAGGTCGGTCTGCAGGTCACCCATCTCCGCGAGCAGGGTGTCGTAGTCAGCGTCGGGGTCGGCGAGCTCGGCGGAGATCTCGTTGTAGCGGTCGAGCTTGCCCTTGATCTGCCCGACCGCCTCCTCGACGTTCTCCAGCACCGTCTTGCCCTCGCTGAGCGGCGGCTCCTGCAACAAGATGCCGACGGTCGCCTCGGGGTCACGGATCGCGTCGCCGTTCGACGGCTGCTCGAGCCCCGCCATGATCTTGAACAGGGTGGACTTGCCGGTGCCGTTAGGCCCGACGACTCCGATCTTCGCGCCGTGGAGGAACGACAAGGTGACGTTGTCGAGAACGACCTTGTCACCGAGGGCTTTGCGGAGATTTCGAAGGGTGAAGACGTAGTCGGCCATGATGCCCAAGCGTACGGCCAGACACGTCGCCCCTCCCAATCCGTGGTCGGCGTGGGTCAACGCACCGTGCCCCGCCTCGGTGCCTACGAGGCGCTGCGAAGACCGGTGCCGGCGGCGTCGCGCTCGTCGTACGAGACCGACTCGGTGTTCTCCAGCCGTTCGATCGCCTCGACCGCCGCCGCGCTGTCGTCGACTGTCGCCTCGACCTGCCGGACCACCTTCTCGAACGAGCTGACCCCGCGGTTCAGGTCGTGCCCGACCGTGACGGCCTCCAAGACGAAGCGCGAGTTCCGCACGTCGTCCTTGGTCCACTCCTCGGTCTTGAGCTTGCCGATCACCAAGACCGGGTCTCCTCGCCGGATGGAGTCGCGCACATGCAAGGCCAGGGTGCGCCAGCACTGCACCGTTATCCAACTCGTGGTGCCGTCGACGTACGCCCGCTGGTTGCGGTCCCACCGCCGCGGCGTGGTGGCGAGCCGGAACGTGCTCAGGTCGGTGCCGCTGCCCACCTTCCGGTAGTCGACGTCGGTGCCGACGTGCCCCACCATGTGCATCACGGTGTCGGTCATGAGTTCCTCCTGTCACTCGTTTCGCCCCAGCGTGCGACAGCGGCGGGACAGGTGCCCATCGACAACGCGCAGGCTGTGGATGTACGTCGGATGGCCGGCCGGCTGGGGATATCGTGTCGCCCCGCGTTCGCGACCCCTTGGGGGTGTGAGCGTGCCCGCTACGCTCGGAGTTGATGATGGTGAGAGCAGCACGCCGACCGACCGCCCGAGGCGGATTGTTCCCCTCGGTGCTGCTCTTGGTGGCCCTCGGAGTGTTGGGCATGCACGGCATCGACTCGCACGGCGCCAGCCCATCTCATGCCCCGCTGCTCGACCACGGCATCCATCCCATCAGCGCGCAAGCGGTCACAACCTCCGCGCTCGATGCGGAGGCTGAGCGGGTGGTTGCAGGGCCACCGCCGGACGGGGCCGGTTCGCTGGTCGGCCTCTGCATGGCGGCCGTGCTGACCGCCGCGCTGGTCCTGCTGGTGTTGCGTTGGATCCGTCGTCGCGCCCCCGCTCTCCGAGCCTGTCTGTCCCGGTGTCCACCTCTCCGACTCCCCTACGGTCGCTACCACGCTCCGCCGTCCCTTGCACATCTGTCAGTGATGCGTTGCTGAGGAAAACGCGTGGACCGTTCACAGCGGTCCACCACTTCCGCACGCCCAACTACGACAGATGACCCAAGGAGACACGATGAAGAAGCCACTTGGCTTGATCGGCCTGTCCGCGGCGATGATTCTCACCGTCGCCAGCTGCAGCGACACCGATACAAGAAGCGACGGCGATCAGTTCAACGACGCTGACGTCGCCTTCGCCCAGGACATGATCCCGCACCACCGGCAGGCGATCGAGATGGCGGAGATCGCAACCGAACGCGCGCAAGACCCTGAGGTGAAGGTGCTGGCCGACGACATCATCGCTAGCCAAGACCGCGAGATCGACACCATGACCGACTGGCTCGAGGCGTGGGGTGAGGATGTTTCCTCCACCTCGGGAGAAATGGACCACGGCGACATAGACCACGGCGATATGGACCCCGGCGACATGGCCGGGATGATGAGCGAGGAGGACATGAACGCCCTGGAGATGGTCGCTGGGGATGAGTTCGACCAACTGTTCCTCACCATGATGATCGAGCACCACCAAGGCGCGGTGGAGATGTCGCAGACAGAACAGGCGGAGGGAGAGAGTCCGGACGCGATCGCCCTAGCGAAGACGATCGAGTCCGACCAGGAGTCCGAGATCGACAAGATGGAGACCCTGCTCGCCTCTTGATGCGCCCCTCGCGGGTGCATACGCGACCCCTCGCGGGTGCATACGCGACCCCTCGCGGGTGCATACGCGACCCCTCGCGGGTGCATACGCGACCCCTCGCGGGGGTGGGTCAGCCGTCAGCGCTCGAGCGCCAGCTGCAGGCCGTCACGACACCGCGTGTAGGAGTCGACCTCCGCCTGCATCGGCGCCACCACCAACGAGTCGGCGACGTCGGCGATCGCGGCACGCAGCCGCGTCTCCGCCTGCTGCGCCCGGCGGCGCGCCGCCACCCGGGCGGCCACCCGCGACACAGCGGCCACGACGAGCCCGGCCACGACTCCCCCGACGAGCAGCAGGGTCGGCACCGGGATGCCGCTCCAGTCGACGCTTCGCGGCTCGGGCAGCTGAAGGTACGCGAAGAAGGCCAACGCCGCCAGCCACAGTCCGCCCACCATGGCCGCAAGGAGCAACGCCCACTGCACCACCCGGACCGCGCCCCACCAACGGGGACGGTCACCGACCCCCAGGTCGACGCGACCCACGGCGGAGTCGAGCCCGTCGGAGAAGTCGTCGAGCCGCGAGACCGATGCG
>JACCUS010000358.1 GCA_013811715.1 Nocardioidaceae bacterium | reverse complement strand
GATCCAACCCATGCAGAGCCACAGTCGGCTCTCCGCGCCACCGCCGATACTCCTTGCGCAGTCCTTCGACCTCGATCATCGCAGTCATACCCGAACAGACGCACGAGCGCTGCCGATGGGCGACACGACCATCTGTGACGAATGTCACTATCACCCGCGTGTCCGGTTCTGTGCGTCTGTCAGGCCGAGCGCCACGAAACCATCGGGCGAGGACGCCGCAGGCGGGATGCACGTGAACGTGCACGTGCGGGGGATGTCCCCGGGGCGCCACGGCATCCATGTGCACGCGATCGGCAACTGCGACGCAGCGGGATTCACGAGTGCCGGGGCCACCACAACCCTTCGGGCGCCTTGCACGCCAGCACGCGGGCGACCTGCCGAACCTGGTTGTCTACGGCGCCGGCCATGGGAACCTCAACACGAAGCTGGCTCGGTTCACTCTCACTGATGGGCCGACATCCGTGCTCGATGGCGACGGCAGCGCGCTGGTCGTTCACGCACTAGCTGACGACCACGTGACGGACCCGAGCGGCAACAGTGGGGCGCGCATCGCCTGCGGCGTCGTCCGCCCCGGCTGACGCGACGAGCGAATGCGGCTCTCCGGTCGGCAAGTACGGTGAGCAGAGTCGCCAAAGATTGCGTCCGGACTGGCCGGTGCAACGACCATCTCGTGCTGGCCGTCCGGGCGCATTTCTTCAACGCTGTGATGAGAGCGATGTAGGGATCTCATGGAGTGTCCCTGAGGCCTGCACGGAGCGCGGGCGGGCAGGGCACACTGTGGGTGGAGGTGCCCGTGGAGGACCTGGAGCGGTTGAACGCCATGACCAAGGCGGCGGTGTTGGGGGGTGAACCCGAGGCCCTCGCCGAGGAGGAGCGCTCGACGTGGGAAAGCGTCCGGGATCAGGTGCGGAATCACCGTCGCACACCACATGTCGGGCGGCGGCATAGCGCACTCGAGATACCTCTTCCCCGCAGTCGGCGCCCTCGCCACCGTCATGGTGGTCGGCTTCGACCAGATCCGGCCGCGTGTGGCGCCAGCGGTGCTTGTCGCAGTCATAGCTCTCTGGGTGATCGGTTCGATCCCCACCAACGCCGACCGTGCCGCACGGCCCAGATTGCTCCCGAAGCGCTTGCCCAATCGGCACCTGTTGAGTGAGTTGCCAGGAAGCACTGCCTGGAGAGCATCGTTCGCGGCGATGATCGTCGCCGGTGTCGTCGCTGGTGCCATCGTGCTGACCGCCGGGACCTTCGGCCGAACTCGCCGAGAGCTCACGACGAACTCGGGTCTGGACAAGCCTGAGCTGCACTTCGACAGCGCGCTCGCCGAGCGCCTCGGTCGCCAGGGCAGTCGCCGCTATTGTTCGAGCGTGGCCAGAACACGCCGTCCGATGACGCGGGTCGTGGCAATCGTGGCGATGGTCGTCGTCGCCACGGCATGCGAAACGCCGCTCTACCGGTACCCGGTGCCGGGAGGCAGCAACGGCGAGACCCACGCGGACTACCCGGCCGCAGACATCTTCAAGGGCTGCGGGGCGACAGTGGTGGCGCCGGTCGCCGGCACGCTCACCCGGGTCGACCGCGTCGACGACTGGTCCGCCGCCACCGATCGGCCAGGCGCGAGAGGCGGGCGCACCGTTTCGATCAGGGACGCCGACGGCGTCCGCCACTACCTCGCCCACTTCGACTCGATCCGCCGTGTCCTCGTCCGCGGCGCCAAGGTCGGTGCTGGTGAGCGCCTCGGCAAGATGGGAGACACCGGTCGTGCAGGTGGCTGCCACACGCACTACGGCATCAGCCCGACCTGCCCGAACCCCGAATGGTGGGTGCGCAGGGGCGTTGTCGCCCCGCAGCCCTTCCTCGCCGATTGGAGGCTCGGCACTGACACGAGCCCGAGGCGTGCGGTGCGACGGTGGGATGAAGAGCACCCAGACGCCTGCTCGGATCCGAGCGTGATCGGCGCCACCTGATCTGACCCAGGCGAGGTTGGCGGCGACGCGTGCTGCACTGATCAACGACATGCCGATGCGAGCGAGGGGATTGGTCGCTACGGCGAGCACAGGCATCGCCAATGCAAGCGCGAGGTCTAGAACGGCGTACCGGAGGTTGTTGACCAACGGCAGCTCGCCGGTGAGCGGGAGCAGCGGAAACGTCCAGCCCGATCAGGGCCGGCACCCAGCGAGTGTTCTGTCGAGGAGCCTGTAAAGCGCCACCTACCTGGAGCCGGGTGCGGGAATCGAACCCGCGACCACATGATTACAAGTCAAGTGCTCTGCCAACTGAGCTAACCCGGCGACGCGTTCACGGTATCGCTGTGACGGGGCGGCCGACTTGAATGTGACGGTGCCCGGCATCGCCACGTTCCCGCTCCCGTACAACGACGCCGATCTCGCAGGGCAGGTGGCGCTCGTCACCGGTGCGTCGTCCGGTCTCGGTTGGCGCTTCGCCCGCGTGCTCGCCTCGGCGGGCGCCACTGTCATCGCCGCCGCGCGACGCGTCGACCGGCTGGAGTCGCTGGCCCAGGAGATCGAGTCCTCGGGCAGCCGCTGCCGAGCCGTCGCACTCGACGTCACGAATGCCGAGTCGATCCCGGGCGTGCTCGACGACATCGAGGCCATCGAAGGGAAGGTGACGATCCTCGTCAACAACGCAGGGGTCCCCGACGCTCAGCGCGCCCACAAGATGCCGCTGTCGCTCATCGATACGGTGCTGGACACGAACGTGCGCGCTCCGTACGTCCTCGCCTGCGACGTCGCCCGGCGACTCATCGCCACCGGCGCGCGCGGGCGCATCGTCAACATCTCGTCCGCCGGCTCGTTCCACTACGGCGGCGGAGGCGCTGCCCTCTACTCGATTTCCAAGGCGGCCATCAATCGCATGACCGAGGTGCTCGCAGTCGAGTGGGCGCGCAACCACATCAACGTCAACGCCATCGCGCCGGGCGCGTTCGCCTCCGAGATGATGGACGGGATGATCGAGCGCGTGGGCGACTTCACGGCGCAGACGCCGCGCAAGCGTCTCGGCGACCCGGCCCAGCTCGACAGCACGCTGCTCTACCTCGTTGCGCCGGCGTCCGAATGCGTCACGGGCACGGTCATCCGCGTCGACGACGGTCAGGGACCGCGCTGAGAGTCAGTCCGGCGCGGCCGGTCCGGTACGACGCGCCCGGGCGACC
>JACCUS010000326.1 GCA_013811715.1 Nocardioidaceae bacterium | reverse complement strand
GTCGTCGACGAGGCCGCGGAGGGCGGCGGGCCGCAGGTGAGCGAGCGGGAGGTGCTGCTGGCCTTCGCCGAACGCCGGTGGCGGGTCCGCGGCCTGGGCAAGGCCAGCTCGTTCGACCTGCTGCGGGTCAACCTGATGGTCTCGGTTCCGCACCCCGGACGTCGAGGACCCGGTCGGCTGCGCCGACGCGGCGGCCGAGGCGGTCCGGGCGCTCAACCACGCCACCGGGTCGGTGCCCGAACAGCAGGGCCGTGCTGGTCGCACCGGCCAACAGGTCGGCTACCGAAGTCGCCAGGTCTGGCTCTCCTTCGGCGAACGCGCCGTAACCGTCAACGGTCACGGCCAGCCCTGCGCTCGTCGCGCTCCACCCGTAGTCCCCGTGGGGAACGTCGTAAAGACAGTCGGCCAGCGCGTTGAGGTTCCGCCCGTAGTAATCCGGGAAGTTCAGCGCGCTGGCGAACGCTTCGTGCAGCTCGCTTTCCGTCCACCCGTGGGCGTCGAGCCGGATGCCCTCGTACCCCAGTTGGCGCAGTTCTTGTTCCGCCTCATCCAGCACCGCCCGTCCGCGGTACGTAGCCAAGCCCCCGTTGCGTAGCAGGGCGAAGTCGGACGGGTGCGTCGTGTCTGCATCAAGTTCGAACGCGACCACGGGGCGACGATAGTGCCGGATAGCGACGGGTGGCGCTCTCTCGCATACGCTTACGATTGATCTTTTAGATTCCCCTTGATCCGGAAAGCCAAGATGTCGCCAAAGGTGTGAGCGACTCGCCGAGTGCCCGAGGCTGGGGTCGCCGGCTCGATCGGGGCAGCAAGCCTGGTCGAACTCCGCCCTGCGTCGAGGGAGCATCAGCGTCGAGCTGACGCGCACAGCCGAGCTCCAGCTCACCGCCCTACGCGGGCGTGGAGCCCAGGCCGCCCCCGCGCGATCGAGGCGGCGGTCGCGCGGCTGCCAGCAGGCGGGCTCCGCCTTGCCGGCTCTCTGCTGGACCACGTTGCTGCCGCCACCTGTATGGCAGCGACCGGCTGCTGACTCCATGGCCGGCGCCCGAGCACGGCGTCATCCTCGCGGTCGACCCGCACGACCGGTCCGCGCTTGACGTCTACGAGTTGCTGCTGGCTGCCCTGGCGGTCGACGCCCGCGCCGAGGAGTGGAGCAAGCCACCGTGCTGCGACGAGCTGGGTGAGCGCTCTGCCGATGCGCAGGTCGCGGAAGCCTTGGCAGCGGCGGTCACAGCCGTCGCGAGTCAGCGCCGCCGTCGGCGCCCCCACCTCCAAGAACACTCGCAAATCGCACATTGCCTTTTCCTTGCCGCTGCTGTCCGCTACTGGCCTTTCCGATACCGCCATCAACCGTATTGTCACAGACCACCCAGAGACGACCGAAGAAAAGGCGTCAGAGCTGCAGACATGTGCATTCTCCGAAGGTACGGTGGTTGCGTTCCTGGCAATCGCTGAGGGAGGCGCGGCCGGTGTTGAGTTCGGCGAAGATCGGCACGTCCTCGTGGCGCTACTACACCGACGGGGTGGCGTGTGCGGCGACGGAGTACTACCTCGGGGTGGGTGAGGCGCCAGGCCGGTGGCACGGTCGCGGCCTGGACGAGCTCGGCCTCACCGTGGGGGGACATGTCGAGGAGCGTCAGCTCGAGGCCCTGTTCGCCCGCGGCCTGCGCCCGGGGACGGGCGAGAGGTTGGGTAGGGCGTGGCGAGCTGATGCGGTGACCGGGTTTGACCTGACTTTCTCAGCCCCGAAGAGTGTCAGTGCCCTGTGGGCGTTGGGAAACATCGATACCTCGGTCGCGGCGATGGGGGCGCACCGGGCCGCAGTGGAGGCCGGCCTGGCGTACTTGGACACGCACGCCGGACTGTCCCGCCGCGGCACGGACGGCGTCGAGCAGATCGCCACTCAGGGCCTTGCGGTGGCGTTGTTCGACCACCGGACCAGCCGGGCCGGGGACCCGCAGCTCCACACGCACGCGCTGGTGATCAACAAGGTCCGGTGCGCCGACGGGACCTGGCGCACGTTGGACGCGACTGAGCTGTTCCATCACAAGAAAAGCGCCGGCATGATCTACCAGGCCGCCCTGCGCAACGAAATGCGACAGCGTTTAGGGGTGGCTTTCGGTGAGAGCAATGAGCACGGTCAGGCCGATGTCCTCGGCGTCCCTGAGCAGTTGCTGTCTTTGTGGAGCAAACGCACCGTCCAAATAGACGGTGAAGCCGAGCCGAAGATCGCCGAATACGAACAGCTCCTCGGCCGGACCCTCACCGCCGCGGAGCGCGTGAACGTGGTCAAGACCGCGGTGTTGAAGACCCGGCCGGGCAAGGAACACCCCGAGACCTCGGCCCTGCATGGGCACTGGACCGCCGAGGCCGCGCAGGCCGGGTGGGGCAGTGAGCAGCTCCTGGCCGCGGTCTACGCCGCCGCTCGCAGCGTCGGCATCACACAGCCCGTGGCTCGGCGCGGTGGGACAGCTCGAAGGCTCGCCGAGCCGGTTGCCGGACTGGTTGCCGAGAGTCTTGCCGAGAGTCTTGCCGAGAGTCTTGCCGAGAGTCTTGCCGAGAGTCTTGCCCACCCTGTTCGGGGTGACCGGCACGCACCGTCAGGGACCGAGCCAGTCTTGCCCACCGTTTCGTCGACGGTGATGCCCGACCCGGGCGCGGATGAGGCGGTGGCGTTCGGGGCGGTGCGGGCGGCGGGGCAGCGCCG
>JACCUS010000305.1 GCA_013811715.1 Nocardioidaceae bacterium | reverse complement strand
TGTGGATCCTCGACGGGCTCGAGGTGACCATCGTCGGCTCGATGTCGGCCGCGCTGGAGCCGGAAGGCACCGGCCTGGGGCTTTCCGCCTACGACGTCGGCTTCGCGGGCGCGGTGTACGTCGCCGGCGCGTGCCTCGGCGCGCTCTTCTTCGGCCAGCTGACCGACCGCTTCGGCCGGAAGAAGCTGTTCATGATCACCCTCGGCGTCTACACCGTCGCCACGGTGCTGACCGCGTTCTCCATGAACCCGACGTGGTACTTCGCCTGCCGCTTCCTGACCGGAGCGGGTATCGGCGGCGAGTACGCCGCGATCAACTCGGCGATCGACGAGCTCATCCCCGCCAAGTACCGGGGCCGAGTGGACATCACCATCAACGGCTCGTTCTGGGTGGGCGCCGGCGGGGGAGCGCTGCTGACCATCCCGCTGCTCGACCCGACGATGGTGAACCCCGAGTTCGGCTGGCGGTTCGCCTTCGCTCTCGGCGCGATCCTCGCCGTGGGTGTGCTGTTCGTGCGCAAGTACGTCCCCGAGAGCCCGCGCTGGCTGTACATCCACGGCCGCGACGAGGAGGGCGAGCAGATCGTCCGCGACATCGAGGAGAAGGTGCAAGAAAGCACGGGCAGGGAGTTGCCGAGCGTCAGCGACTCGATAACGATCCGGCAGCGCAAGACCATCGGCCTTCCCCTGATCGCCAAGACCGTCTTCACGCTGTACCCCAAGCGGACGGTGCTGTGTCTGTCGATGTTCATCGGCCAGGCGTTCCTCTACAACGCGTTCTTCTTCACCTACGGCAGCAGCCTGGAGACGTTCTTAGGCGTCACCCAGACCGGCTATTACATCGCAGCCTTCGCCGCCAGCAACTTCGCCGGCGCGCTGCTGCTGTCGACGTTGTTCGACACCGTCGGTCGGGTGAAGATGATCGCCGGCACCTACATCATCTCCGGTGTGCTGCTCGCGATCGCCGGGTTCTACCTCGGGTCGTTCTCGGCCTTCTCGCTGACCGCGATGGGGATGGTGATCTTCTTCTTCGCCTCGGCCGGAGCCAGCGCGGCGTACCTCACCGCGAGTGAGATCTTCCCCATGGAGGTCCGAGCATTGTGCATCGCGTTCTTCTACGCGGTCGGCACGGCCGCAGGCGGCATCGCCGGGCCGTTGTACTTCGGCAAGCTGATCGACGACGCCACCGCCAGCGGCGAGATCGCCGGTATCGCGCCCGGGTACTACGTGGGAGCAGCCCTCATGGTTGCCGGCGGCATAGTGGCGATCTTCCTGGGAGTCCACGCCGAGCAGAAGACCTTGGAGGACATCGCGAGGCCGCTCACGGCCGAGGACGAGCCAGGTCCCGAGCCCGGCGGCGGCCGTCGCGACGAGCACGCCCCGACTCCAGCCTGACCACTGCGAGCGCCCAGGTCTGGGAGCAGGGGCGCTTCGACCGGACGATGGCGTTCTGCGTGGCCGACGGCCTCGTCGTGCGCACAGCGGACGGCAAGCTCTCCGCGGTCTGACCGCACCCGCGGCGCGGACAAGATGCGACGCCTGGGCGGCTATGGCCGGCGCAGCGTCCCCTCCTGCTGCGGGTGGAGCAGGGCCAACAGGTCTGCGGCGTCTACGCTGGCTGGTCCGGCTCGCGTCGCCGCGAGCCGGCTCGCCTGCTGGCGGATCAGCTCGTTGGCTGGCGTCGGCACGCCGTGCTGCCTCCCCAACAGCACCACCTCGCCGTTGAGATAGTCGGTCTCGATCGCGCCAGTTGCGCGCTGCAGGCTCTGCCATGTCGAGCCGCCGCCGCGCGGCCGCCCCCCGATGTCGCCGCGCCGCAGAATGTCGCCGCGACGCTCGTTGTCCTCCGCTTCTGTCACCGGCTCGATCGCAGCCGCCTTCAGCGCCGCCTCGCCCTCGGCGACGATCAGCGCACGCAACTCCTCGAACTCCGGGCCGCGAGCGCAGACCGCCGCGACGGCGTTGGCGAGGTTAATCAGCAGCTTTCGGTGCTTCCAGCGCATGATGTCGGCCCGGGCCTCCGACACGAATGCGGCCTCCCCCAGGGCTGTCGCCACGTCCCGGCAGCGGTCGTCGACACCGGTTGGGTAGCGTCCGATGTCCAAGATCCCCGGCGTCGGCGTGCTGTTCGACTCCACCACCCCCGGTGTCAGGTGAGCCGCCGGCATCATCACGCAGACGCCGTACACGTGCTCGAACCAGCGCAACGCGGTCGGCTCGTTGGCGACGCCGTTCTGCGCGCAGACCACCGCGGTCTCGGCCGGCGCCGAGGCCGCGAGCGAGCGCACCGCGGCCGGCGTGGCGTCGCTCTTCATGGTGAGCAGTACGACGTCGTCGCGCCGCCAGCCGACCTCGTCCGGCGAGCCGACCGCTTCGACCTCGGCGACGGTTGTGCCAACGGGTGTCTCGACCCGAAGGCCGCGCCGTTGGATCGCGCTGAGGTGCTCACCCCGGGCGATCAGCACCACGTCGCGGCCGGCCTGGTGCAACAGCCCGCCGATGACACCCCCGATGGCGCCAGGACCGTAGACGACGAACCGCATGCGTTTCACGTTACCCAAGCCCCGAGACGCCAGTTATCGCCCTGTTTAGTCGGCGTGTCGGGCACAAAGTGACCTCTCGCCGCAGTTTGGAAGGGTCTAGCCTGACAGACGTGTTGTTGAGCCATGATGACGAGGGCGCCGGGTCCGTCGTCGTGCTGCTGCACTCAGGCGTGTGCGACCGACGGATGTGGGACGCCCAGGTGGCCGCGCTTCGTGACTCTTTTCGCGTTGTGGTGCCCGACCTGCGCGGCTTCGGCAAGACGCCGCTGCCGGGCGAGAGGTTCGCTTACGCCACCGATGTCGTTGAGCTGCTCGACCATCTGAACATCGACCAAGCGTCGCTCGTCGGCTCGTCGCTCGGCGGGAGGGTCGCCATGGAGGTGGCGACGACCGCGCCCGAGCGAGTTGCGTGCCTGGTGCTGCTGTGCCCTGCGTATCAGGGACTCGAGGCCACGGCACAGGCCGAGGCGTTCGACGACGCGGAGGACGCGCTGCTGGAGACAGGTGACATCGACGGCGCCGTCGAGCTCAACGTCAGCACGTGGCTCGGGCTAGAGGCCTCCGACGAGACCCGCGACCTGGTACGCCAGATGCAGCGGCGCGCGTTCGAGGTGGGCATCGCTGCGGGCGCCTCCGATCCGGCACCTGAGCTGGAGAAGATCGACGTGGAGGGGGCGTCGATCTCTGCACGGACGCTGATCGTGACCGGCGGCGACGACATGGACCACTTCCAGGCCATCGCCGCCCACCTTTCCGTCGGGATCCCGTGCTCGGAGCTGGTCACGCTCCCCTGGGCGGCTCACCTGCCCTCTCTTGAACGCCCCGACGAGGTGACCAGCCTCCTCATCGACTTCCTCCCTTAACGCCGAGACGGCAGTTGGCGCCCGCGATTTCGGCGTGTCGGGGGCGCTAACTGGCGTCTCGGCGGGGGTGGGCGGGCGGGCACAGCAGACGCAGCAGCCGGGTGACCTCGGCGGCGACGGCGTCGCGGCCCGGGCCGAGGTACTTCCGCGGGTCGACGAGTGACTGGTCGGCCGCCAGCGCCGCGCGCACCGCCTCGGCCATCACCTTGTTGAGCTGGGTCGCGATGTTGACCTTGACCATCCCCGCCGCGACGGCCCGCACAAGGCCATCATCCGGCACCCCCGACGAGCCATGCAGGACAAGGGGTACGTCGACGGCGACCGCCAGCGCCGCGATCAGCTCGAGGTCCAGTGCCGCGTCCCGGGTCAGCATCGCGTGTGACGAGCCGACCGCCACGGCCAACGCGTCGACCTCGGTGGCGGCGACGTACGCGGTCGCCTCGTCTGGGTCGGTGCGGGTGCCCGCCGCATGCGCCCCGTCCTTGCCGCCGACCTCGCCCAGCTCGGCCTCCACCCAGACGCCACGCTCATGGCACCAGCCCACCACCTCGGCGGTGGCGGCCACGTTCTCCTCGTGCGGTAGCGCCGACGCGTCGTACATCACCGACCCGACGCCGAGCCCGATCGCCTCGCGGACCAGTCCGACCGACGTCGCGTGGTCGAGGTGGACCACCACCTCGGCCGACGACTCGGCCGCCATCCGCAGGCACGCGACCGCCACCGGTGCGAGCGAGCCGTGGTAGCCGACGGTGTTCTCCGAGATCTGCAGCACCACCGGCCGGCGGGCAACCACGGCGCCGGCGACGATGGCCTCGGCGTGCTCGAGCTGGATCACGTTGAACGCTCCGAGCGCACCGGGTCTCGCAGACCGCACCGCGTCGAACATCGACACCAGCGTCATCGGGAGCTCCTCGACAGCGGCACGGTAACGACAAGCACCCGCTCCAGCAGCTCCGCTCGGTGAGCCAGGTCGATGTCTCCGGCCACCGGCGACCGTACGGCGGCAGCCGACGTCGCGACCGCGTCGGTGAGAAGGCTCGGCCAGTCCGGCCGACCATGCGCCAGGCCGCGGATGACCGCGGCGGCGGCGGCATCACCGGCGCCCGTCGGGTTTCCGGCCCCCACCAGGTCTCCGGGCCGCCGGTCCAGCCGTGCCAGCCAAGCACCGTCCCGCGTCACCGCGACGATGCCGTCGGCGCCGCGGGTCGCGACCACCGCCACGACGCCTTCGGCCAGCAGCCGGTCGGCCGCGTCGACCACCTCGGGGATGTCCGTCGTGGGATCGCCGGTGAGTCGAGCCAGCTCGTCGTCGTTGGGCATCAGCACGACTCCCGGCACAGCGGCCGCCAGCCGCAACGCCTCGTCGTCGGCGTCGACCAACACCGGGACGCCGGCCGCGACGGCCATCCCCGCCAGCTCCGCCGGCATACTCGCCGGCACCCCTGGCGCGAGGCTGCCGGAGACCACCAGCCCGGCCGTCGATGCAAGCCGCCGCCTCACCTGCTCGGCCAACGCTGCAACCGGCCCCGGATCAGCGGCGTGACCCGGCTCCCACAGCGAAGTGGTGACGCCGTCGTCGCCCTGTACCACGAGGGTGCGCCGAACCTGCGCGAGCCCCTCGACGCACTCGACCTCGACCCCCTCGTCACGCGCCGCCGCCGCGAAGTCCTTGTCGGCAAGGCACATCGCCACGGCCCGGGCCCCCAAGCAAACCAGCACTCTCGCGACGTTGACGCCCTTGCCGCCGACGCGCTGGTGCACCGCCCCGACGCGGTGCACCTCACCGGGGGCGAGGGTCGGCACCGAGTAGGTCACGTCGTACGCCGGGTTCAAGGTGACGGTCACGATCACGTCAGCCACTCCCCTCGGTGCATCACGCGCTCCAGCCGCAGCGCGTCGTCCACGACCAGCACGTCGGCGCGCAGCCCGGCGGCCAAGGCACCGACCCGGTCGTCGATGCCGAGCAGCCGGGCAGGGGTGCGGGAGGCGGCACCGACCGCGTCGACCAACGGGACCGAGGCGCGGCTGGCCACGCGGGCGACGATCTCCAGCAGATGGGAGGTGCCGCCCGCGATCGACGGCGTCTCGCCCGCCGCACTCCCCGCTGGCGCCAGCCGGGCGACGCCGTCGCGCACCTGGACTCGCTGCGGCCCCAGCACGTAGTCCCCGTCGGGCATCCCGGCCGCGGCCATCGCGTCGGTGACAAGCGCGACCCGGCCGGGCTCGACAGCCGCGAAGACCAGCGAGGCGAACCCGTCGTCTAGGTGCACGCCGTCGGCGATCAGCTCCACGCTCGCGCGTCCGGCGGCGGCCTCGACCAACGCGGCCCCGACCGGCCCGGCGGCCCGATGGTGCAGCGCAGGCATGCCGTTGGCCAGATGGGTCACCAGCCCGGCGCCGTCGAGCGCCCGCAGCCCGTCGCGGAACACGTCGTACGTCGCGTCGCTGTGGCCGAGCGCCACCACCACGCCGGCGGCCCGCAGCCGAGAGGACACCTCGGTCGCCCCAGGCAGCTCGGGCGCCAGCGTCATCACCGTGACGGCCCCGTCGGCGGCGGCGAGCAGGTCGTCGACGAGGGCGGGGTCGGGGTGGCGCAGGAACTCTGGCGCCTGGGCGCCTCGTCGTGCCTCCGACAGGAACGGCCCCTCGAAGTGCAGCCCGGCGAGGTCACCGGCGACCACCAGCGGCGCCAGGGCGCGGACCTGGGCCAGCAGCACCTCCGGCGCCGCGGTGACAAGGCTGCCGACCACGGAGGTGGTCCCGGCGCTTCGGTGGTGCAAGACCACCCGGAGCGCCTCGTCGGGATCGCTGGTCGTGACCGCGTGACCGCCGCCACCGTGGCAGTGCATGTCGACGAGACCCGGCAGCAGCGTGCCGTGGTGGCGGGGGGGCTCGGCTCCGGGGTGTCGCTGCAGAACGTCGTCGGTCGGTCCGACGTAGCAGATGACGCCGCCGGAGACGGCGACGACCCCATCGGCGATGACCGCACTCGGGGTCACGACGCGGCCGCGCAGCCAACTCTCGCCGGTCGGGGACTCGTCGGTCATCCGCCGTCCGTTCCGCCGAGCCGCGCCAACAGTGCGGCGCCCACCAGGCCGGCTCGGGCGCCGTGGTGAGCGGGCAGCAGATCCGGCGCCGGTGTGACGAAGACCCGCTCGCCGAGCGCCTTGCGCAACGGGCCGATCAGCGCCTCCCCGGCTTCGGCGAGACCGCCTCCGAACACGATGCGGGACGGTGCCAGCAACGCGACCACGGCGCTCACCCCATCCGCCAACGCGGCCACTGCGTCGTCCCACACACGGCGTGCGATCGGGTCGTCGTCTAGCGCGAGCAGTACGTCGTGGGCGCCGTCGACCTCCCGCCCCGCCAGCCGCGCGTACTCCCGCGCGATCGCCGATCCCGACGCCACCGCCTCCAGGCAGCCGCGTCCGCCGCACCCGCACCGCGGCCCGTCGGCACGCACGACGACGTGGCCGAGCTCACCCGCCTGCCCACCCGAACCACTCGGACCACCGCCACCGCCCCCGCCCCGCACCAGCCGACCGTCTACGACGAGGGCGGCAGAGATGCCGGTGCCGAGTACGACGAAGACCACGTCGTCGGCTCCGCGACCCGCCCCGGTGCGCCATTCGGCCCACCCCGCCAGCGTCACGTCGTGGTCGACCAGGACCGGGATCCGCCAAGACGCCTCCAGCTCGGGACCGAAGGAGAGGTCGCTCCACCCGACGTTGGCGCTGCGCACCCCGATGCGACGTACTCGGTCGACGATGCCGGGCAGCACCAGACCCGCGCGGGCGACAGGGCGCTGGGCGCCGACCTGCTCCAGCAGGCCGCGACCGAGCCGGGAGACGGACTCCAGGGCGGCCGGGCCGGACGGGGTCGGCGTAGCCCCGGAGGTCAGGACACGGCCGCACCCATCGACGACCTCCGCCTTGACCGTGGTGCCACCGACGTCGACGGCGAGCACGCCGGCGTCGTCGGGCAGTGGCTGGGGTGTCACGGATCCAGGATGACGGATCGTTCGAGGTTCCGCGGCTGGTCGGGGTCGAGGCGGCGGTCGATGGCCCGCAGCACGCAGAGCTGTTGGACCCGGACCAGCTCGGCCATCGGGTCGGTGTCGTGGTGCACGAGCTCCGCGCCGGTGACCGCGACGTCGCGTTCGAAGTCGGGCACGAGCGGCCCGAGCGCCCACACGACCCGACCGGGTGCGGAGATGCTGATCGGGCCATGGCGGTACTCCGTCGCCAGGTAGGCCTCGACCCACGACTGGGTGGCCTCGCGCAGCTTGAGGGCGGCCTCCTCCGCCAACGCGGCCGCCCAGCCCATGCCGACGAACGTCAGCTGCTCGGCCTTGCGGGCGACGTCGAGTGAGTCGTCGGGCTCGTCCAGGATCGTCTTCGCCTGCTCGACGACGGCGTGCACGTCTTCGCCGAGATGTGCGCGCAGCAGCGCGAGCGTCGAGGTGGCGAACCGAGTCTGGACGACCGACTGCTCGTCGAACTGGGGCACCAAGATCGGGTCGCCGAGTCCCAGAAGGGGAGTGCCCGGGCTGGAGGTGATCACCGTGACGGGGCCGGCGTTGCCGTAGTCGCGCAGGGCCTGGAGCACCTCGGTCGTCGTCCCGGAGCGACTGATCGCGACGACCCGGTCGTAGCCGCGGGCCAGCCGGTGGGTGCTCGCCGGCCATGCGTCGGTGACACCTTGCCCGCCGTCCTCACGCAAGGCGGCGTACGCGCGCGCCATGAACAGCGACGTGCCGCAACCGACGACGGCGACCCGCTCGCCCGTCCGGGGCAGCACGGCGGAGTGCCTCGCGGCCAGGCCGACCGCCTCGGCCCAGTTGGCTGGCTGGGTGGCGATCTCGGCGGCGAGGTGGGTCGAGCGTGATGGCGCGGTAGTCACCTCTCCATCATGACTTGAGACGCTTGTTTGGGTCAATATGGCGACCATCCCGATCAACTTCACGCACCCGTCTTCGAGTCATGGCACCATATCTATCGATGACGACCGAGGAGCAACCGCAGCAGCGCTCAGAGCGCTGGCGACTGCTGCTGGGCGTGCTCGCCGAACAGGGCAGTCTCGGCGTCGCAGAGGCGGCCAGTAGGCTCGGCGTCTCGACGGCGACCGTGCGACGCGACTTCACCGCGTTGCAGGAGCAGCAGCTCGCGACCCGCACCCACGGCGGCGTCGTCGCCACCTCCGTGGCCTACGACCTGCCGGCCCGCTACCGCTCGACCGACGGACAGACGGCTAAGGAGCGCATCGCCCAGACCGCGGCCGCGCTGGTCACCCCAGGCATGGTGGTCGGGTGCAACGGCGGCACCACCACCTCCGCCACAGCCCGCCACCTCGCATCCCGGGTCGACCTCACCAGGCCCGGACAAGACGGCGTCACGATCGTCACCAACGCGCTCAACATCGCCAGCGAGATGGTGCTGCGCCCGCATCTGCGCACGGTGTGCATCGGCGGCGTGGCCCGCCGGGAGTCGTACGAGCTGTTCGGGCCTTTCGCGTCCAGGTTCTTGGCCGAGCTGCGGTTGGACCTGCTGTTCTTGGGCGTGAACGCAATCTCGGTCGAGGACGGCGCGATGTGCCGCCACCTCGGTGAGGCAGGCATCAACTCCGAGATGGTGGCGCACTCCGACCAGGTGGCGGTCGTCGCCACCTCCGACAAGCTCACCCGTACGGCGTTGGCGCGGATCGCCCCGATCGGGTCGATCGACGTGCTCATCACCGACTCCGCGGCCGAGCCGGCGGCGGTGGAGTCCCTCGAAGCCGCCGGCGTCACCGTCCACCTCGCCTGACCTCGGCTGTCACAATCGGGCCATGAGCCTACCGACGGCCGACGTCAGCGTGCGACTGGCCTGGGCCGACGACGCCACCGCGATCGGCGCACTGCAGGTGCGGGCATGGCGGGAGCTGTACGCCGACCTGCTCCCCGCCGACGTACTGGCCGACCTGCCGGCCGAGGCGTTCACCGCCCAGTGGCACCAGTCGATCAGCAGACCGAAGGAGGCACGGCAGCGCGTCCTGGTGGCCCTCGAGCGGGCAACGGTGCGCGGGTTCGCGGCGACTACGCCCGCCACCGACGACGACGCACACCCGGCGACCGACGGCGAGCTCGTCGAGTTCGTCGTCGACCTGGGTCAGCGGGGCGCCGGGCACGGCTCGCGCCTGCTCCATGCGGTTGCGGACACCATGCGGCAGGACGGCTTCACGCGGGGCACCTGCTGGCTGCCCGCGACCAACGACGAGTTCCGCGGCTTTCTCGGCGGACAGGGCTGGGACGCCGACGGCGCACATCGCGAGCTCGACCTTTACGGTGACGGGTCCGTCGTGGTCAAGCAGGTCCGGCTGCACACCGACCTGAGCGAGCAGCCCGCCTCGGAGTGAGGGCAGTCCCTGGGAGCGCGGCACGCCTCGGATAGCCTCGCAGCCATGCCGCGCCTGGCCAGCACTCAGGAGCGCCGGGAGTTGCTGGCGGACTCCCTCGGCGTCGGCGTCGCGACCGGCGCGTACGGCGTCTCCTTCGGCGCGATCGCCACCACGTCCGGGTTCTCGGTCCTGCAGGCCTGCGCGCTCAGTCTGCTCGTCTTCACTGGCGCCTCGCAGTTCGCGCTTGTCGGCGTCGTGGCCGCGGGCGGCACCCCGGCGTCGGCGGCAGCCACCACTTTGA
>JACCUS010000277.1 GCA_013811715.1 Nocardioidaceae bacterium | reverse complement strand
CTCGACGAGGGTGCGCATGACACGGTGGATGGTCGACAGCGGCACGCCGCTCGAGTTCGCCAGCTCCGTGAGCGTGATCTCGCCTCCGGCGTCGACCATGCGCTCCAGCACGTCGAAGGCCCGGGCGATGGACTGCACTCCGCCGTTCGAGCCGGCTGCCCGGGGCGCTCTCTCTGGACCTGCGGCAGTCACGTGACCTCCTCGTTGGGATTCGAAGACCGACTGCCTCGAACTTCCGTGAAGCAGAATCGCACGTCCGGCGATCAACGGTCCAGTACGCGCTAGCTAGGGGAACCGTGGTCACGGATGGCTGGTGCAGCGACCCACGGCCGGGCTGTTGACGACGACTCGTGGAGTCGTTATCTTCAGACCAGCGAAATATTATTCTCGCCTAGCGGAAGAGTTCAGAGTGACTCACTCCCTGCGGTACGCCGTCAACTGCTCCCTGCTGTTCACCGAGCTGCCCCTGCTGGACCGCCCGGCCGCCGCGAAGGCCGCCGGCTTCGACGCGGTCGAGTTCTGGTGGCCGTGGCCACTGCAGCCGGTTCCGCCGGACGCCGAAGTCCGGTCCTTCGTCGACGCTGTGCGCAACGCGGGCGTCACCCTGGTGGGCCTCAACTTCTTCGCAGGTGACCTCACCGGCGCGGACGCGGGCGTGCTGTCGATCCCGTCCCGGTCTCAGGAGTTCCGTGACAACGTGGACGTCACCGTCGGGATCGGGGCCGAGCTGCAGGTCGGCGCGTTCAACGCACTCTACGGCAACCGGGTCGACGCCGTGCCGGCCGAGCGGCAGGACGAGCTCGCTGTCGAGAACCTGGCGCTCGCGGCGCAGGCGGCCGGGCGCATCGGTGCCCAGGTGCTGGTCGAGGCCGTGAGCGGCCCCAAGCCCTATCCGCTGCGCACCGCCGCGGATGCCCTGGCCGTGATCGACCGGGTCAGCGCCGACGGTGGCCCGGAGAATCTCTCCTTCCTGTGCGACCTGTTCCACCTCGCGACCAACGGCGACGACCTGGACCGGGTGATCAGCGCCTGTACGAGTCGGATCGGACACGTCCAGATCGCCGACGCACCAGGGCGCAACGAGCCAGGGACCGGGTCGCTCGACCTGGAGGGGCTGCTCCAGCGACTGCAGTCGAACGGCTACGCAGGCTGGGTCGGGCTCGAGTACAAGCCCACCGGCGCGTCCGCCGACAGCTTCGCCTGGCTCCCCCCGGACCGCCGTCGCGCGATCTCCACCACGTCCACCGACCACACAGAGAAGAGCACGCCATGACCACCGTCGCATTCATCGGCCTGGGCATCATGGGCGTCCCCATGGCGTCCAACCTCGTACGGGCCGGCTTCGACGTCGTCGGCTACAACAAGTCGGAGGCGGCCGTCCAGCGGCTCGTCGCCAACGGCGGCCGCGGCGCCGGAAGCGTCGCCGAGGCCGTGACCGAGGCCGACGTCATCATCACCATGCTCCCCGACTCCCCGGACGTGGAGCAGGTCGCGCTCGGGGAGGACGGCGTCCTGGTCCACGCGAAGCCCGGCGCCCTCTACCTGGACATGAGCTCGATCCGCCCGGACGTGTCCGCTCGCGTGGGCGAGGAAGGCCGAGCCCGCGGCATCCGCGTGCTCGACGCTCCGGTCAGCGGCGGCGAGCAGGGAGCGATCGAGGCCAGCCTGTCCGTCATGGTCGGCGGCGCGGCCGAGGACTTCGAGGCAGCACGTCCGGTGCTCGATGCGGTCGCCGGCACCGTCGTCCATGTCGGGCCGTCTGGTTCCGGGCAGACCGTCAAGGCGGCGAACCAGCTGATCGTGGCCGGCACCATCGAGCTGGTCGCCGAGGCGATCGTCTTCCTCGAGGCCTACGGCGTCGACACCGAAGCTGCCGTCAAGGTCCTCGCCGGTGGCCTGGCCGGCAACCGGATCCTGGACCGCAAGGCTTCCGGCATGCTGGCCCGCGAGTTCGCGCCCGGGTTCCGCATCGACCTGCACCACAAGGACATGGGCATCGTCCTCGCGGCCGCCCGCGAGGCGGGCGTCGTTCTTCCGCTCGGCGCCATCGTCGCCCAGCTGGTCGCCGCGGTGCGCGCTCAGGGCCACGGCAGCCTGGACCACTCGGCCCTGCTCAAGGGCGTCGAGCAGCTGTCCGGCCGTCCGACGGCCTGACGTGCACGACCACCGTTCCCACCACCGCGCTCGCTCGCACTCCCTGACCCAGCCGTCCCTCACCCCGTCGCCTGGGGCTGCCGCCAGCCGGCGCCCCGTTGCAGGAGGATCCCCATGCCTCGCATGACCGCCGCCGCCGCCGCCGTCGCCATCCTGGAGCGGGAAGGGATCACGCACGCCTTCGGCCTGCCCGGCGCCGCCATCAACCCGTTCTACTCCGCGCTGCGCGCCAACGGCAGCATCGCGCACGTGCTCGCCCGGCACATGGAGGGCGCCTCCCACATGGCCGAGGGCTACACCCGCGCCAAGTCCGGCAACATCGGCGTCTGCGTCGGCACCAGTGGACCGGCGGGCACTGACATGATCACGGGGCTGTACTCCGCGTGGGCGGACTCCATCCCGATCCTGTGCCTCACCGGCCAGGCCCCGGTGGCCAAGCTCCACAAGGAGGACTTCCAGGCCGTCGACATCGCCTCGATCGCCGCACCGGTCACGAAGATGGCGGTCACCATCCTGGAGGCGGCACAACTGCCGGGCACGTTCCAGCGCGCCTTCCACCTGATGCGGTCCGGGCGTCCGGGTCCCGTGCTGCTCGACCTTCCCTTCGACGTGCAGATGACCGAGATCGACTTCGACATCGACGCGTACGAGCCGCTGCCCGTCGACAAGCCGGCGGCCACGACAGCACAGATCGAGAAGCTCCTCGACATGCTCACGGCCGCTGAGCGTCCGGTGATCGTCGCCGGTGGCGGCATCGTCAACGCCGACGCGTCCGACCTGCTGGTGGAGCTTGCCGAGCTGCTCGACCTCCCGGTCATCCCGACGCTGATGGGCTGGGGCACCATTCCGGACGACCACCGCCTGATGGCCGGCATGGTCGGACTGCAGACGTCCCACCGCTACGGCAACGCCACGCTGCTCGCCTCCGACTTCGTCCTCGGCATCGGCAACCGGTGGGCGAACCGGCACACCGGCGGACTCGACGTCTACCGGCAGGGCCGCACGTTCGTGCACATCGACATCGAGCCCACCCAGATCGGTCGCATCTTCGCGCCGGACCTGGGGATCGTCTCCGACGCCGGCGCGGCACTGAAGCTGCTCGTCGAGGTCGCCGGGAAGCGACGGGCCGCCGGCCTCCTCCCGGAGCGCACGGCATGGGTCGAGGACTGCCAGAACCGCAGGCGCACGCTGCAGCGGCGTACGAACTTCGACAACGTGCCCGTCAAGCCGCAGCGCGTCTACCAGGAGATGAACCTGGCGTTCGGGCGCGACACCCGCTACGTCAGTACGATCGGGCTCTCGCAGATCGCCGGCGGGCAGTTCCTCCACGTGTACAAGCCGCGGAACTGGATCAACGCCGGCCAGGCCGGCCCTCTCGGCTGGACGCTGCCCGCGGCACTGGGCGTCTGTGTCGCCGACCCCGACGCGACGGTCGTGGCGCTGTCGGGCGACTACGACTTCCAGTTCATGATCGAGGAGCTGGCGGTCGGGGCGCAGTTCAACCTGCCCTACGTGCACGTCGTGGTGAACAACTCCTACCTCGGTCTCATCCGCCAGGCGCAGCGCGGGTTCGACATGGACTTCTGCGTGCAGCTGGCCTTCGACAACGTGAACTCCCCCGAGCTCAAGGGCTACGGCGTGGACCACGTCAAGGTCGCCGAAGGACTGGGCTGCAAGGCGATCCGGGTCTTCGAGCCGGACGAGCTGGCCACGGCGTTCGAGCAGGCGGTCAAGCTGATGGCGGAGTTCCGCGTGCCGGTCGTGGTCGAGGTGATCCTGGAGCGGGTCACGAACATCTCGATGGGCACGGAGATCGACAGCATCAACGAGTTCGAGGAGCTCGCGCTCCGGGGCGAGCACGCCCCGAGTGCGATCCAGCTGCTCGACTGAGCACCCGACCAGCCCGAGCCGGGCGGAGGAGAGGAACGGCCGCATGCATGTCCTCATCGCGCCCGACAAGTTCAAGGGCTCGCTGTCCGCCTCGCAGGTGGCCCGTCACCTGTCCACCGGGCTGGCTGGTGCGGCACCAGGTGTGACCGTCGCAGAGGTCCCCGTCGCCGACGGTGGTGACGGCACCCTGAATGCCGCTCTGTCAGCAGGTTTTCGTCGCGTCGCGGTGACCGCCGAGGGACCGACCGGTGAGCGCGTGGACACGGCGTACGCCGAGCGCGACGGAGTTGCCGTCGTGGAGCTGGCCGACGTCTCCGGACTCAGCCGGCTGCCGGGCGGCCAGCCGGCACCACTCACCGCGTCGAGCTTCGGTACCGGCCAGGTGCTGCGTGCCGCACTCGACCACGGGTGCCGCCGGGTCATCCTGGGTGTCGGCGGAAGCGCCTGCACCGACGGGGGTGCGGGCATCGTGCAGGCTCTCGGTGGGCGCCTGGTCACGGCCGGCGGGGTCGACCTCCCCGGAGGTGGTGCCGCCCTCGCCGACCTGGACCAGGTCGATCTCGCCGGGCTGCACCCTGCCCTGCGCTCCGTGGAGCTGGTCGTTGCCTGTGACGTGGACAACCCGCTGCTGGGTGAGCACGGCGCAGCGGCGGTCTACGGACCGCAGAAGGGCGCCTCGGCGGGCGACGTCCTGCGGCTGGACGCCGCGCTGACCCGTTGGGCGCAGGTCCTGCGAGCCGCGACCGGCCTGGACCAGGCCCGGTCGCCCGGTGCCGGGGCGGCGGGTGGAGTCGGTTTCGCTGCACTCGCCGTCCTCGGCGCGACGTTGCGGTCCGGCATCGAGCTGGTCCTCGAGCTGGTGGCCTTTCCCGAGCAGCTCGCCTCAGCCAGCCTGGTCGTCACCGGTGAGGGATCGCTCGACGCGCAGACACTGCGGGGAAAGGCACCGGCCGGCGTCGCTGCTGCAGCCCGCGCTGCCGGAGTGCCGACCGTCGCGGTAGCCGGGCGCACGCTCCTTCTTCCTGATCAGCTCAGCGCAGCGGGCATCGCTGCTGTCTACGCGTTGACCGACCTCGAGCCTGACCTGACACGCTGCATGAGCGACGCCGGTCGGTTGCTGGAGCAGCTCGCCGGTCAGGTGGCTCACGACTGGCTGACGGCCGGCTCCTCCCTTCCTACGACGATCGGACACTGACATGACCCGCCCAGGCACGAGCGTCCCGCTGTTCCTCAACGGTGAAGGGATGCGCGGCGGCTCGGTGCACCACAGCATCGCCGAGCACCCGTTCCTCGGCGCGGCGGACACAGCGCCGCGCTACCGCTTCTTCTCGGTCGGCGACCGCTTCCCGGCGATGTGGGCCGTCGACGACGGCGGCGCCTGCGTGCCGGGTGAGCTGTTCGACGTGCCGCTCGAGGTCATCCGTGACTCGTTCATGGCTGTGGAGCCTCCTGAGCTCGAGCTGGGCGTCATCGAGCTGGCCGACGGCTCAGCCGCGCTCGCGGTGGTGCTGCGACGCGAGGTGCACGCGCGCGGTACGGATCTGATCGACATCTCCGAGCGGGGTGGATGGCGCGCCTACCGCGGTCAACCGGCGGTCGACTGACGATGTCCCGCGCACCCCGGTAGGGCTTCGCGGGCCTCTCACCCGAGGCGCGCGTATGCGGGGATGGTCAGGAACTCCTCGAAGTCGTCGGCGAGCGCGACCTGTTCGAACAGCTCACGTGCTTCGGTGTACTTGCCGGTCGTGAAGCGCTCGTCACCGACGGCGTCGCGGATCTTCGCCAGCTCCTCGTCCTGGATGCGGCGGACGAAGTCGGGGGTGATGGGTGTGCCCTCGGCGGTCGACACGTCGTTGTGGACCCACTGCCAGATCTGGGACCGGCTGACCTCCGCGGTCGCCGCGTCTTCCATCAGGTTGAAGATGGCCACCGCGCCGCCACCGCGCAACCACGACTCGAGGTACTGGATACCGACGCTGACGTTGCTGCGCAGGCCGTCCTCGGTGACGTCGCCGGGCGTGGACTTGACGTCGAGCAGTTGCGCGGCGGTCACGTTGACGTCCTCACGGAGCCTGTCGAGCTGGTTG
>JACCUS010000261.1 GCA_013811715.1 Nocardioidaceae bacterium | reverse complement strand
ACGGTGAAGAGCCTCGGGTTCCGGCCGTCGGTGATCGCCTGTATCGACGCGACGCTGCGCCGCTTCCGAGGGTGCCCGACCTACGCGTTGACCGACAACGAGAAGACCGTGACCATCGACCATGTGGCGCGGGTGGCGATCCGCAACCCCGACATGGTCGCCGCGGCCGGCCACTACGGGTTGAGCGTGGTGACGTGCCTGCCGGCCGACGCGCCGTCCAAGGGCGGTTCGGAAGCAACGGTGCGTGTCGCCAAGGCCGACCTCGTCCCCACCGACGCGAACCTGCTCGTCGACTACGCGGACTGGGCGGCGTTGGAAACGGCGTGCGCGGCGTTCTGCGACCAGGTGAACACCAGGGCGCATCGGGTGACGCGCCGGGCGCCGGTGGAAATGCTGGCGGAGGAGCAGTATCGGCTGCATCGCCTGCCCGAGCATCCCTGGACCTCGGCGTTCGGTGAGACCCGCACCGTCGGGTGCCCGCAACCGATGGTGCAGCTCGACTGGTGCTTGTACTCGGTCCCGCACCGACTCGCCGGCGAGGTGGTGTGGGTCCGCTACCACGGCGACATGGTGGTCATCACTCACGTCGGGTCCGACGGGCCCGTCGAGGTCGCCCGTCACGAACGGGCCACGCCGGGCAACCCGCGCGTCGACGCTACGCACTTCCCGCCGGCGCCCGAAGGCCCGTTGCACCGCACACCGGTGCCGACCAACGCGGCGGAGGCCGAGTTCCTGGCCATCGGCGACGGCGCCGTGCTGTGGCTCAAGGAAGCAGGTGCCATCGGCGCGACCCGAGTGCGGGCCAAGATGGCTGACGCGGTCGCGGTCGCGAAGCTGTCGGGGGTCGAGGCGGTCAACTGGGCGCTCGGCCACGCCGCCGTCTACGGCCGTTTCGCCGAGCGGGATCTGGCGTCGATCATCGCTCACCGGGCCGCCGCCCCCGACGGCGCGACACAACGCGCCAGCGAGGACCACAGCCTGCAGGCCGGGACCGACGCCTGGAAGGAGTTCGGGCGATGACCGCCATGGCGATCACGACCGACGGGCACGGCAACCGCTACGCCGCGGTCCATGTCGAAGAGCTCGACGAGTGGGCGTGGCTGCTCGGCCAGCTCGAGGACTGGCTCCTGCGCGCTTCGGATGAGACCGCCGAGGACTGGAGCGAGTACAGCGGGCCCGGCGGCGCCACCGTCGAGCAGATCGCCGAAGTGCTCGGACACTGGACCATCCGGATGCGCCACCTCGCCGAGGGCGACACGTGACGACGCGAACCCCGACACCGCCACCGCTCGATGACGACCTCGAAGCCCTGCTGCGACGCATGCGGCTGCCCCACATCCGTCGCACCGCGCCCGAAGTGCTCGCCACCGCCCGCGCCCAACGCTGGGAACCAGCAGAGGTCCTGCGCGTGCTCCTGGTCGAGGAGGTCGCCGGCCGGGACCGGTCGTCCACCGCGACCCGCCTCGCCGCCGCCGGGTTCCCGGCCGGCAAAACCTTCGACGCCTGGAACCCGGAACTGTCCTCGATCCCGGCTCCGACCCAGGCGGCGCTCCGCACCCTGGAATGGGTCGGGCGCCGCGAGAACCTCGTCGTGTGCGGACCCTCGGGCACAGGCAAGACCATGTTCCTCGAAGCCCTCGGCCACACCGCGGTCACCGCCGGCCGCAAGGTCGCCTGGTTCAGTCTCGAGACCCTCGGCATCCTTGTCCGCCGTCACCGCGCCGACGACTCCGTCACCCGCGCCATCAGCCGCATCCTGCGCGCCGATCTGATCGTGGTCGATGACATCGGACTGCTCCCAGTGGCAGTCGACGCCGCCGAAGGCCTCTACCGCCTCGTCGACGCCGCCTACGAGAAACGCTCAATCGCGGTCAGCTCGAACCTTCACCCCAGCGGCTTCGACGAGATCATGCCCAAGACCCTCGCCGGCGCCACCGTCGACCGGCTCCTGCACCACGCCCACCTCTGCGCCACCACCGGCGACAGCGTCCGACTCGCCCAAGCCACCACCGGCAAGGGGGTCACGCCCCTGACCTGACCCACCCCCACCAACAGAACTGGTGGCCGCCACCGCGCGGTTCTCATGGCCATCACCGCGCAGTCCCCATGACCGCCACCGCGCAGATCCTGCTGACCCTTGACAGTCGTGCAGACCCAGTCGTTGAGCGGCGAGATGACGACCAGATCAGCTGGCTCTGGCGTTCGAGCAGCCGCTCACGCTTCGCCTCCGACAGCTTCGGCGAAACCCAATGGGTCCGGTAGGCGCGTTCGATCGCGGGATCCCCGCTCGCGCTGAACCGCAGCGGACGACGATCGCGGGAGCGGGCGACGTACGCAACCTCGCTGGGCTTCAGCCCACGGGCAGTCGCCCATCGGCGGAAGATCGCCATCGCCGACGAGACCTTGTGCAGGTTGGCGTTGGTCACCCGCTCCAGGTACTCGACACGGCCCTGGCGCCACCGATCGACCTGCCCGGGTGTAAGCCACCCCAGCCCGATGAGCACATCGATCGCGCTCAGGTATCCTCGGTCTCCCAGCGCTGCTTCCGCGGCAGCGACAACTCTTCGCTCGAGGCCGCTGGCGCCTTCGCTCCTCGTCACCGCTCCCATCTTCGTCGCCTTCGTCGTCACCCGCGACGCTCGCACCTTCTACCGACTCGCGTTTCTGCCCAGGTTGCGACGGTGGTGGGTCACCGTCACTACGACCGGCGGCGATGGTGCACTTCAACCGATCCTTCTACCAGGCCGTGACCCTCGCGGCCGATGGAACAGGAGGATCGCCGTGGAGGGATACGTGGCCCGCACGGGAAACCGTTGGTACGACGTGATCTACGAGGGCATCGACCCCGTGACCGGCAAGAAACGCCGCAGCCGGCACGCCGCCGGTACGGAGCGAGCCGACGCGGACCTGGTTTGCGTCTGACTTCGCCGCGGCGGGTCCACCGCGAATGACCCAAGGCTGGTTGTCTCGGCGGCTCCGCGCCCATCATCTCGAGGCGCTCTACGTCCGGCTCCTCCACCCGAACGACGGTCGAGTACTCGCAC
>JACCUS010000204.1 GCA_013811715.1 Nocardioidaceae bacterium | reverse complement strand
CCGTGAACTGCGGGATGCCGTGCTCGCGCATCACCTGCTCCATGTCGGAGAACACCGAGTAGGTGCGCTCGGCCAGGATCCAGTCCCGCTCGTTGAGGATCTCGTACAGGATCTGCACACCCTGGTTGGGCAGTCCCACCTCGTACGCGTCGGGGTACATCAGCGCCCAGCGCACCGAGACGGTGTCCCAGCCCTTCGTCGTGGAGTTGAGCTCCCCCCCGACGTACTGGATCGGCTTCTGCACGGTCGGCAGCAACGGCTCGAGCTTGGAGAAGACGGACTCGACAGGCATGAGTGTGGCACTCCAAAGGTCGACGGCGGACATTCCAGGGTACGACGCCCGAGCCCCGTACCTCAAAGCGGTCAACAGGCCGCAGCCCGGCCCGTTCACGCCCGACCAGACCGCTGCGCCCCGAGTCCACGCGCCCAGATGCGTGAGAATGCTGTTCTGGCTCGACGAAACAGCATTCTCACGCATCTCGCGGTGTCTTGGACAGCCGTCCACTCGGGTCCTGTGGAAGCGCCGCGCGGGCTGGACGCAACACTGCAGGCTCGCCGGGCCTCCATACGGTGCCCGCAGAGGTGCTCGAGGATGGCAGCGCGGACTCGCCGTACGACGCCCGGTAGTCAGCGGCCAGATCGAGCAAGTCAGTCAACGGCCCGTCGCCGAACTTCGCGTCGGAGCACGCGCCGCCGCGAGTAGCGACTTGTCGATCGACTGCTCGGCTGCGTCGTCGTCCAGCAGCTAGGGGCCTTGGTGGATGTCTCCTCCGGAGACGGCGCCGACACGTTCATCGTCCTCGCTGACCGGCGGCGCCACCGGGGGGTTCGATCTATCGGCCACCGCCGCGGAGTAGGGGGTCAAGAGGAGCACGGACCCGCTGGCGGCTGCGCGGTGAGTGTGAACCCCGGTCAGCTCGGGTGATGAGTGCGTTGGCCAGCTGTCGCCACTGCTCGAGTGGAGGTCCGCTCGACCCGGTGGTGTTGAGCACGGTCACCGCGACGTGGTCGGCGCCGGCCTCAAGGTGTTCGGAGACCCGAGCGTTGATCGTGTCCTCATCGCCCCAGGCCACGAGCGCATCGACGAGTCGGTCGCTGAGCTGTGTCACCTCGTCTTCGCCGAAGCCCATCCGCCGGAGATGCGCCGGATAACCGGTGACCCCACCCAGGAACCCGATCAGCTCACGAGCGGCCTCTCTCGCTCTCGTCGCGTCGGTGTCCAGCACGACGCACTGCTGGACGGCGAGCATGGAGTCCCCGCCCAGCAGCGCACGAGCCTGCGCGGCGTACTCGGGCGTCACGAGCAGGGGGCACGCACCGGCCGTGCGGTCACGAGCGAGGTCGAGCATGCGCGGCCCCAGGGCGGCGAGCACGCGCCTGGCCTCGGGCACTCGCGGCTTGGCTTCGTCGAGGCGGTCCAGGTAGCCGCCGAGCGTTTGCAGCGGTTTCGGCCCGTGCGCGCCGCCCAGCCCGACGACGAACCGACCGGGATGTGTCCCTTCGATCTCGGCGTAAGCCTCGGCCACGGCGTCGGAGGGGAAGACGTCGACGGGAATGATCCCCGTCGCGACCGGGACCTTCCGGGTGGCTCGTACGACGTCGGCGATTCGACCGAGGTCGTCGATCTGGCCACCGGATACCCAGATCGTCGAGTACCCCAGCTCCTCCAGCTCGGGCGCCGCATCGAGCAGAGCCTCCCAGTCGCCATAGTTGAGCGTCACTCCGATCGGTCCCAGGTCAAGCTTCGTCACGCGCATCTCTCTCACGGTCACGGTGCTCGCCGCTGCGCCCCTACTCCCGCAAGTCTGAAACCTGAACTCCGGTTGAGGTCAAGTAGCGGCCATGGAAATATGGCTCAAGGTAATCCCTTCAGTGCAGGTGCGCCGCGAGCTCCGCGGCAAGTTGTGGCACGTCCGTGTCCCCGGTGGCGATGGAAAGCACCAGCGTCTCAGCGGCGTCTACCGTGAGGCCGAGGTCTCTGTCATTCATGAGACAGAAGACGCGGGTGGCGGCCCATGCCAACCTCTTGTTGCCGTCGACCAAGGCGTGGTTACGCGCGAGTGAGTGCATCAAGGCGGCGGCCTTGTCCGCGAATGTGGGGTAGGCGTCGTCGCCGAAAGCGGTAGTTTGCGGACGCGCTGCCGCCGAGGTCAGCAGACCAATATCCCGGACCGCTACCTGTTGGATGACACCGCCCGCGATCTCCAGCAGGTCATCCAAGGTCAGGTAATCGATCGGCCCCTCCGAGCCGGTCATCGCGCGAGGCGGGCCAGCAGATCGGCGTCCTCATCGCGTACCCGCTCGATGGCCGCCTTCAGCCTGTTCGGGCGGCCGGAAACATACTCATTGATGGCGAACTTGGCAACCTCCTGCATGGATCGCCTCTCCTGCTCCGCCTTGCGGCGCAGGGCCTCCGTCTCTGCTTCGCTGAGTCTCAGGTTCATCGCCATGCCTTAACGGTACCATCTCGGTACCGTTAAGGCATGGCGGTCAGAGCTGGTTGACGTCGAGGAGCTGAACGACCCTGCCGTGTGAGACCACGGCGACCCGGTCATCCTCGATGGGCAACACCCGGGCATCGCCACCCCAGCCGCTCAGCTCGATGGTGGTGACAAGGTCGAGCCGGCCCTGGTCATCCACCCGGGCGACGGCGACCTCGCTGCCGCCCGACCAGTCACTGACAGGGATGAAGGCCAACCGCTGATCGGCCAGGTAGGTGAAGGCGCGGGAGTCTTCCTCGACCGCGCTGTAGACGTGTGTGCCGAGCCCCAAGGTGGCGAGCCTGGTCACGTCGGTCAGTTCAGTGAGGTCGAACGTCGACAGCTGCGAGCCGCGGAGCTGCCCCTGGTTGGTGGCGTCTTGGCCGACTCCCAGCAAGAGGTCGTCCCCGATCGGGTGTAGGTACTCCGAGAAGCCCGGGATCTTGAGCTCACCGAGCACGCGCGGCGAGGTCGGGTCACCGAGGTCGACCGTGTACAGCGGATCGACCTGCCGGAACGTGACGATCACCGCCACCTCGTCGAACCACCGCACGGCATGGATCTGCTCATTCTCGCCCAGCCCACCGACGGAGCCGACGACACTGAGCCTGTCGGCGTCCTCCTCGAAGACGGTCACCACTGTCTCGCGCGGGCTCCATACCTGACCGAGGGTGCTCGCCACCCGGAGGTTCCCGTCGTACTCGCTGAAGGCCCAACGGTCGGGCACGGTTCCTGCCACCGTGCCGGACGCGACGTACTCGGTCTGCGTTCCGTCGACGGAGAACGCATGGATGGCTGTCGTCGGCTGCCGCTCGCCGTCACGGAGGGACTGCCAGCCCCAGCCCCAGTCGGTGGTGGCCACATACAACCGGTCGAGGGAGGAGTACACGAGGTTGCCGTCCGCCGAGACGGCGGTGACGTCAACGTCCGCCGGCTGCGACGGGTCGATCCTGAGGACCGTGATCGTGCTGGTCGCGGAGGCGGCGGCCGGGTGCTGGACTAGGGTGCACTCCAACAGCGGCTCATCGATCCTTCCCG
>JACCUS010000174.1 GCA_013811715.1 Nocardioidaceae bacterium | reverse complement strand
GGATGGCCTGCCAGGTCGACCTCGAGGCGCTCGAGGCGGTGATCGCTTCCTGGACCGCCGGCCAGCTGGAACTCGATGCCGAGGTGGGCCGGCTGGCGGTAGCGGTGGACGGCAAGACGGTGCGCGGGGGCGTGTCAGGAGTTCTGTGTAAGGGCGTGACCTCGACGCTGAGCCGCATCAGCGGCTCGGGGAGGAAACGGCATGACGGAAGTACTCGATGGCGATGCGGGCGGCACGGTTGACACTGGCGAGGTGGGCCGGCCAAGACGCGATGCGGGTGAGCCGCGGCTGGTCGATCAGGACCTGGCCGATCGGCTGCTCGCGCAGGCCCAGGACTCGGGCGTGGAGCTGCTGGGTGAGGGAGGTCTGCTCAGCCAGATGACCAAGGCGATCCTGGAACGGTCGCTGACGGTCGAGCTCACCCACGACCTGGGGTATGAGCAGGGCGACCCGGCCGGAGCGGGCAGCGGCAACAGCCGTAACGGCACGACCCGCAAGCGGCTGGCGACCGAGGCGGGGCACATCGATCTGGACGTTCCGCGGGACCGCAACGGCACCTTCGCGCCGCAGACGGTCCGCAAGGGCCAGCGCCGCCTGGACGGCGTCGACAAGCTCGTGCTGGGCCTGTACGCGCGCGGGATGAGCGTGCGGGACATCCAGACCCAGCTGAAGGAGACCTTCGACCTCGACGTCTCACCCGACCTGGTCAGCAAGATCACCGACGGGGTGCTGGAGGAGGTCAAGGAGTGGCAGTCCCGCCCACTCGACACCGTCTACCCGGTGATTTTCCTTGACGCGATCGTCTGCAAGGTCCGGCACGAGGGCAGCGTGCGCAACAAGGCAGCGCACCTGGCCGTCGGCGTCGACGCCGACGGCCGCAAGGAAGTCCTGGGCATCTGGGTGGAGACCGCCGAGGGCGCCTCGTTCTGGCTGCGGGTGATGAACGAGCTCAAGGCCCGCGGTGTCGAGGACGTCCTGATCGTCGTCTGCGACGGCCTGACCGGCCTGCCGGCGGCGGTCACGGCCTGCTGGCCAGCGGCGATCGTGCAGACCTGCATCGTGCACCTGGTCCGCGCGTCGCTGCGCTGGGTGAACTACAAGGACCGCAAGCGCGTCACCACCGAGCTGCGCAAGATCTACAACGCCCCGACCGAGACCGCGGCCCGGGCCGCGCTGGACGCCTGGACGTCCTCCGACGTCGGCAAGGACTACCCGGCGATCAAGCGGCAGTGGGAAGCAGCTTGGGAACAGGTCATCCCGTTCTTCGCCTTCGCCCCCGAGGTCCGCAAGGTCATCTACACCACCAACATGATCGAGAGCATCAACTACCAGCTCCGCCGGATCAGCAAGACCCGCGGGCACTTCCCCAACGACGACGCCCTGATCAAGCTGCTCTACCTGGGGTGCCGGGAGATGGGCCGCACCGACATCCGCGGCCGAGAGGGACGCGGCGGCCGGTCGAACTACAACTGGAAGCTCGCCCTCAACCAGTTCGACGTGATGTTCCCCGGCCGGCTGGACCGCGCATGACCACCCCGACATCGCCGTCGCGGGACGACCCGGGGACGACCGTCACCCCGCCAAGGGCACCGGGCCGATGCCCGGTCTGCACATCCACCTTCACCCCACGCGGTCGGCAGGCCTACTGCACCACCACCTGCCGCAAGACCGCGTTCCGCCGCCGACACAGCAACCCGACCGCACCAGCCGTCCCGACTGGCGCCGTCCGTCGCGATGTCTCGGCCTACCAGTGCGACAGCTGCGGCAACCGTCAACACGGCCAGCAACGCTGCCCCGACTGCAACACCTTCGGACGCTCCCTCGGCCTGGCCGGAAGCTGCCCCCACTGCGACGGCATCATCGCCGCCGCAGACCTCGACCAGACCACCTGACCGCACTACCTTCAACCCACCAACGGTCGAGCCCTTACACAGCAACGCTGACAGGCCCGGCCGGCTCGCATGCCGGCGTACGTCCAGCCGATCTGCTGCTTGGTCCGGCCGTACACCTCGATGTCGCTGGCGTCCAGATCGATCGTCGGGTGTCGCAGCACCAGCGGCGTCCGGACCTGCGCCGGCACCGACGCCAGCCAGCGCGTGT
>JACCUS010000165.1 GCA_013811715.1 Nocardioidaceae bacterium | reverse complement strand
CCACGAACGCGCCCTGGCCCGCGGGTTCCTCGGCATACTCGGCCTGGCCCAGACCGCCATGCCGCGCGCCGAGCTGTTCCGGGCGCTGGCCGAGGCACCGGCCAAGACGTTCGACGACGGTCGTGTCGCCGTCTCCCGATGGGAGCGCGTCTCACGCTCAGCCGCGGTCGTCGCAGGTGACGACTGGCACGACCGGCTCCAGGCCCGCATGGACCATGAGCAGTCCGCGATCGGCAACGAGCAGGCCAAGGAAGACCCGTGGCAGAGCCTCATCGACCGCAGCCAACGCGAGATCGAGTCGGCGCAGGCGCTGCAGCAGTTCGCGACCACCCTCCGCGCCCGACTCGCAGCGGGCAACGACCTCACCACCTGGGATGCCCTCAGCACCTGGGCGCTCGATCTCTTCCACAGCCTGTACGGCGAACCGTCCACCCTGCTCACACTGCCGGCCGAGGAGCGGTACGCCGCCGCGACGATCGACCAGACCCTGCGAGCGTTCGCCAGCCTCGACGAGTTCGAGCCCGCCGCGTGTCTGAGTCAACTCAGGGAGGTTCTCGAGCTCGAGCTGGAGGGCGCGCTCCCCCGCGCGGGCCGGTTCGGCGAGGGTGTCTTCGTTGCTCCGGTCTCGGCCGCGGTCGGGCTCGACGCCGAGGTCATCTTCGTGCTGGGCCTGGCCGAGGACACCTATCCCGGCCGTCTGCACGAGGACGCCCTGCTGCCCGAGCGGGTGCGCGAGCTTTCCAACGGCGAGCTCGCGACGGCCCGTGAGCAGCTCGACGCCAAGCACCGCCACCTGCTCGCCGCCTTCAGCGCGGCGCCCCACGTGGTCGCGTCGTTCCCACGCGGCGACCTGCGACGAAGCACCCAACGGCTCCCCAGCCGTTGGCTGCTGCACACTTTGCGCGACCTCACCGGCAACCCCGACCTCGCCGCCACCGAGTGGGACGCCCTCCCCGGCCTCGACGGCACAGCTATCACCGGCTCCCGCTCCTACGCCTCCGAGCTCCGCAGCACCGAGCAGCTCGCCACCGCGCAGGAGTGGCGAGTCCGGGCGGCGAGCGCCGGCCACCAGATCGGGGACGACACCGTCGACCAGGCCATCGAGATGATCAAAGCCCGGGCAGGCAAAGCCTTCACCCGCTACGACGGCAACCTCGAAGGCGCGCACGACCTCCCGGCCTTCGCCACCAGTGAGCGCCGGGTCTCCCCCACGTCGCTCGAGTCGTACGCCGAGTGCCCGCACGGCTACTTCGTCCGCAGGATGCTCTACGTCGAGCCGCTCGAGCAGCCCGAGGCGGTCATCACGATCAGCGCCATGGACATCGGCAACCTCATCCACGAGAGCATGGACGAGTTCGTCGCCGGGCTGGCGCGGCAGGCCGGCAGCCTCCCGTCGTACGGCGAGCCTTGGACCACCGAGCACCGCGCCCGCCTGCGCGAGATCGCCACCGCGAAGGCACAGGACTTCGAGACGCGCGGAGTCACCGGCCACCCGCTGCTGTGGCAGCGCGAGCGCGACCGCATCCTCGTCGACCTCGACCACATGCTCGACGACGACGACAGATGGCGCCGCGACCTCGACGCACGCGTGGTCGCCAGCGAGCTGACGTTCGGCAGGGACGGCGCGCCGCCGGTCGTCGTCAAGGTCGCCAGCGGACGCGTGCACATGATAGGCAGTGCCGACAAGGTCGACAAGACTCGCGACGGCGTCCTGCTCGTCACCGACATCAAGACCGGCAGCAATACCAAGTTCAAGGCGATCAACACCGATCCCGTCGTGGCGGGGACGAAGCTCCAGCTCCCCGTCTACGCCTACGCCGCCCGGCAGATGCTCGACGGCGACCGGGTCGAGGCGCAGTACTGGTTCGTCCGCAAGGACCGCGGCACCCGCGTCAAGGTCACTCTCGACGAGGAGCTCGAGAAGACGTACGCCGAGACGCTGGGCACGCTGGTCGAGGGCATCGCGAGCGGCCACTTCCCGGCCAAGGCGCCAGCGGGCGCCGACTTCGCGTGGGTGCAGTGCAACTACTGCAACCCCGACGGGATCGGCCACGGCGAGGTCCGCGAGCGCTGGGAGCGCAAACGCCACGACCCCGTGCTGGCCCAGCTGGTCGGGCTCATCGACCCGCAGTCGGACGTCGGCGGCGGTGAGACGTCATGACCGCGCTGTACGACGCGGAGGCCCGCGAGCGGATCCGCACCGACACCGCAGCCAGCCTCTTCGTCGAGGCCGGAGCCGGGTCGGGGAAGACGAAGTCGCTGGTCGACCGGGTGACGACCCTGGTGCTCACCGACGCGGTGCTGTTGCGACACATCGCGGCGGTGACGTTCACCGAGAAGGCCGGGGCCGAGCTGCGCGACCGGCTGCGGGCCAACTTCGAGCAGGTATGGCGAGCAGCCGACGGGTCCCAACGCGACCTTGCCGCCACAGCGCTGGACGACCTCGACGCGGCCGCCATCGGCACCCTGCACTCGTTCGCGCAGCGCATCCTCACCGTGCACCCGATCGAGGCGGGTCTGCCACCGTCGGTCGAGGTGCTCGACGAGGTCGCGTCGTCAATCGCGTTCGACGAGCGGTGGTCGGTGCTGCAGCGCGAGCTGCTCGACGACGCCGCGCTGTCCGACACGATGCTGCTGGCAATGTCGGCCGGTGTGACGCTCGAGAACCTTCGCTCACTCGCGCGGGCACTCGGCTCCGACTGGGACCTGATCGACGACCGGGTCCTCAACACCCCACCTCCGACGGTGACGCTGCCCGACCTGACCGCGCTCGCGACGGAGGCGGCGCGGCTGGCCGCCCGGGAGTCGGAGTGCCAGAAGGACGATGACAAGTTCCTGCCGAGACTGGCGGCGCTCGGCGAGTGGGGCAGACAGCTCGAAGCGGCGACCGCGCCGGCCGACCAGTTCGCATCCCTCCTCGCGGCAGCCAACCTCAAATGGGGCCACGGCATCGCGAAGAGCTGGGACGGCAAGCTGCCCGCGTTGAAGATCGAGTGTGGTGAGCTGCAAGAGGAGGCGGCCCGGCTCGCGGGAGACGTCGCCGAGGCCACCGTGCGCCCCCTCGCCTACTGGCTGGCCACGCGGGTGCGTGAGGCAGCGCTGGACCGTGCGAAGGAGGGGCGCCTGGAGTTCCACGACCTGCTGGTGCTCTCCCGCGACCTGCTGCGCAGGGACGCAGACGTCCGCGCGGCTCTCCAGGCGCAGTTCCCCAAGCTCTTGCTCGACGAGTTCCAAGACACCGACCCGATCCAGATCGAGCTGGCCGTGCGCATCGCCGGCGGTGCCGCGGCCGGTGCCCGTCATTGGGCCGACGTCGAGATCCCCCCGGGCTCGCTCTTCGTCGTGGGCGACCCCAAGCAGTCGATCTACCGGTTCCGCCGGGCCAACATCGGCACCTACCTCGAGGCTCAGCACTGGGTCGACCAGACCGTGCAGCTGTCGACGAACTTCCGCACCGTCGGTCCGGTGCTCGACTGGGTCAACGAGGTCTTCGCCGAGCTGATCGAGTGGGTCGACAAGGCCCAGCCGGCATACGAGGCGCTGACGACGTACCGCACTGAGATCGACACCGCACCAGCAGTGGTCGTGCTCGGCAAGGACGCACACGACGACAAGCCGAACGCGAGCCTGCTGCGCGAGCGCGAGGCCGCCGACGTCGCGGCCGTGATCGGCCAGGCCCTGGCCGAGCAGTGGACGATCTGGGATCTGCGCGAGGAGACCTGGCGGCCCGTCAAGGAGGGTGACATCGCGATCCTGGTGCCGGCCCGCACGTCGCTGCCGTTCCTCGAGGACGCCCTCGACCGTGCCGGTGTTCCGTACCGGGCCGAGTCGAGCTCGCTGGTCTACCAGGCCGGCGAGGTGCGCGACCTGCTGGCTGCCGCGCGAGTGGTGGGCGACCCGAGCGACCTCCTGTCGAGCGTGACAGCGCTGCGGTCGCCGTTGTTCGGCTGCGGCGACGACGACCTGTGGTCGTGGAAGCGTGCTGGTGGCTCGTTCAACATCCTGGCGCCGGTGGGAGCCGATCTCGAGGGCCACCCGGTCGGCCGCGCGATCGTCTACCTGCAGCGGCTGCACTGGCGGTCGCGCTGGATGACGCCGAGCGAGGTGCTCGGGGAGCTGGTCGTCGACCGCCGGATGCTCGAGGTAGCGGCGACGGGGCCACGGTCGCGCGACCAGTGGCGCCGGGTGCGGTTCGTGATCGACCAGGCCCGGGCGTGGTCCGAGGTCGAGCATGGGGGCCTGCGCGCCTACCTGGCGTGGGCGGCGCGGCAGGGTGAGGAGGCGTCGCGGGTCGCGGAGGCGGTGCTGCCGGAGACCGACGTCGACGCCGTACGGATCATGACCGTGCACGCCGCGAAGGGCCTGGAGTTCCCGATGGTGGTGCTGTCGGGTATGTCGTCGCAGGCGAACACCCGCAAGGGCGTCCAGCTGCTCTGGACGGACGACGGGTACGCCGTGAAGCTCCGTGGGTCGGTGCAGACCAACGACTTCGAGGCCGTCCAGCCGGTCGACGAACAGATGGACGCCTACGAGCGGCGCCGGCTGCTGTATGTCGCTGCGACCCGCGCCCGTGACCACCTCGTCGTCTCGCTGCACCGCAAGCCAGAGAGCACCAAGACGAACGCCTCCCTCCTCGCAGAGCACGGGGCTGGTGACGCGGGGGACGCACTCGCCTTCGATGGGTCTGTGGCTGGGGAGG
>JACCUS010000155.1 GCA_013811715.1 Nocardioidaceae bacterium | reverse complement strand
CATCCCACCGGCGACGAGCACTTCAGCGCGGTCTTGCAGACCCACCGCCTCGAGAAATGGTGACACGTCGTCCAGCACGGCTCTGGCACCGTCGATGAGAGTGAGGGCTTGGACGAGATCACCGCGGAGCAGATGCGTGTAGCCCAGATTGTGGGCGGCCTTCGCACGCTGGATAGGCAGGTCGGCGGTCTCCGCGAGGTGCACTGCTCGTTCAAGGTCGACCGCAGCCTGTGACCAGTCGCCTCGCTGCAGATAGACGTTGCCGCGGTTCAGGTGCAGGCGCACAACTGGTTCCGGCTCGTCACCCAGGAGCGCCTCAGCCGCACCGAACGCATCGATGGCCGCTTGCCCGTTCCCGGCGCGCATCAACAACAAGGCGCGCTGGGAGTGAGCCAGCCCGCGCACCGAGCCGGAAACCCCCTGCAGGGCAAGAGCCTGTTGACAAAGGTTCAGCCCCTGGTCACGGCTCCCCAGCTCGGACTCTACGAGCGCCAGAGTCAAGAGTGTGCGCGCCCTGGTCTCGTCATCGCCACAGCGGTCAAGCGCCGCGAGGAGGAGTCGGCGTGCGTGAGCATGCCTCCCCGCGTTGCTTGCCTCACGGCCCCGGCGATGAAGTTCTAGGGCTGACAGCACCCCCTCATCATGGACTGCTCTCGAGCAGTCCTGCCACTGCCTTGCGGGCGCGCTCCACAGCCTCCGACTTTTTCTCCTGCCGGTGCCTCGACGGCATGTCGTCGAGCATCTTGGCGGCGATCCTTCCCGCCACCAAGGGCGCCGCGAACGACGTCCCGCTCCAAAGGGCGAACCCGCCCGTGAAGTCATCCGGGTCGATCGTCTCGCGAGTCTTGCCGTCCGCGGTCCATCTGGCAACGGGCTCGAGGCCGCCCTCGAACGGTGGAATCGTGCTCAGGACGGAGGCACCTCGTTCATAGGTGTTGACCCAGCCACCGGTGTTGCTGAACATGGCAACGGTGCGGTTGGGGTTCAACGCTCCCACGGAGACGACGGGCACGCGATCCTCAGCCGCGGCCCGACCACCGCCGCGTCGTGGCGCAAAGGCCGCCGGGTAGAGCGGACGTTCGGTCGCGTCGTTGCCGGCCGAGCAGACGACCACCGTGCCGCACCTTCCGATCAGCTCCAGCAGATCGCGCATCGTGGGGTCGAACAGCACCTCGTCCGGGTCCTCGTCCGCTTCGTGGTAGTAACCCATGGAGAGGTTGAGCACGTCGATGCGTCTACCCCCGGGCTCACCATCCGCGGCCCTCTGCACGAGTTCTGCGATCTGCGTCAACGCCTTGATCAGCTCCGACTCGACAATCGGCCCCTCGGAGTTCACGATCCGCCATGACAAGATGTCCGCGTCGGGACACGCTTGATGCACCAGGCCCGCGATGAAGGTCCCGTGACCGGACAACTCGTCGATCACACCCGTGAGTGGACCGACCAGATCGCCATGGACTTCCGGATCGGTTGCCGGAGCGGACTGACCGATGGTCTTGCCGTCGAGGGTGACGCCTTCCTGCACGACGCCGGTCAGCCATGGGTGATCGCCGCAGCCGGTGTCCAAGATTCCGACCACCGGGCGGAGTCCCTCCATCTCTTCGTCGCTTCGACGGTGCGGGGGCGGGCCGGCATAGGCCACCGGCTGCCGACCGCCGCTACCCGGCCTTCCGTAGGAAGCGATCGGGTTCGAGTCGTAGTGCGGGTTGGAGTCGTAGCGGGGGTTGGAGTCGTAGTGCGGATTACTCATGATGGGCGTGGGAAACAACAGATGATCGAGACCGACCCCCTGCAAGGCCGGCAGACCGAATCTCGCTCGAGCCCGCTGCAGCAGCGCCCACGCGTCGGGGACGGTGGAGGCAGTCGCCGGTTTCACCGACAACCGGAACCGGGACACGCCCAACTGGCGCTTCTCTGGCGCCGTCCGGGTCACCCTCGAGCTGGCGAACTGATCATCGATGGCGAGCTCCCATCCGAGTTCGCCAGCGATGCCGCTGAGTCTCTCCAGGAGATCGCCGTTGTCGTGTGCCGCCGATGCCACGAGCTGCGGGCCGACGTACAGGGTCGAACGTGGGGAGACACCATCGACACTCAGGGCCGTGCCTGGATCAAGCCCCCGAGCCTTGAACCGGGCCAAGACGTCTGTCCGCGGTGACCGAGGGTTCTGGTTGGGCCGACGCGGGATCTTGCGACCCCGGCGCCGTCCCTCGCCGTCGCCCTTGCCTTCGCGCTCGCTGGTCACAGTGGTTCCCTTCGCGGAGATCGGGTGTTGCTCAGAGCTCGAACGTCGGGGTGGCGAAGAGGTGCTCGCCGTCCTTGCCACTGGTGTGGTCGGCGAGCAGCCAGAAGCGCGTCAGCCCGGTGGGCAGCCGCGCAAACTCGAATCGCCCGAACGTGTCGGCGGCCGCCTCCCAGCGCTTCTTCTTCTGGGCGATGGTGACCTTCATCGGCTGGGCGGGGGTCACCCAACCGTCGACGCGGCAGGACCGCTTCTCCACCGCGCTCACCCGCAACAGCAGCGAGAACGAGCCACCCGCGACCGAGCCACCCGCGAACGAGATCGTGACGGCTTCACCAGTGCCTCGCGCACCAGAGAGCTCGGTGGTGCGCTCCACGACGTGCAGCATCTCGTACTCGGCGTCGAGGTCCTCCGTGGCGAGGGCGACCAGGACCTTCTCCACCAACCCGGGTGGCATCGGATCCTTGGCCTGCCACATCTCGGCCAGTTCGCGGTAGGAGACGTCGTGCTCGTTCATGGTCGAGCTCCCGTCTGGTCGATCAACAACGCCTTCAGCTTCGACAGGCAGCGTCCCCGTGTCGGGCCGATGCTGCCCACGGGCATGTCGAGCTCTTGGGCTATTCCTGCGTAGTCCGGGCGTTCCGCGAAAGCCACGATCCGCAGCAGCCGCTGGCAACGGGGGTCGAGCCGTCGTACGCACCGCCACAGCCGGACTTGCTCGTCGGCGCCGACCACCTCGGTCTCGACGGCTTGCTGGTAAGGGATGCGGGTCTCGATGACCTCTTCTGCCACAGGGGACGACCTGGCGTCGGCTCGCGACACCCGCCATGCCTCCCGCCGCGCCGTCGTGGTCAGCCACGATGCGACCGCCTGCGGGTCCGCAATGGACTCGTGTCGTCGGACCAGTGTCAACCAGGCGCTCTGTACGACGTCCTCCGCCTGGTCGCGGTCCAGCCCATACGACCGGACGACGTGCCACAGCACGGGCGTGAGAGAGCGGACCAGGTCGTCGAGCGCGGCGTGGTCGCCACCACGCCAACGGCGAAAGTGGTCGGCGGCCTGCACCCACACCGACGCACCGCTAGGCGCGTCGTCAGGCGCGTCGCTAGGGGCGTCGTGGGCGTCTTGAACGCTCACCGTCCGCCCCTTCTCTTGCAACGCCACGACATTCACACCACATAGGAGTGACATCTCCTCGGCTTGATACTCGTTCTGCGCGTGAGTTTCGCTCCTCATCGTAGTGACGCTGCGCGGTCTCCTGCTGCCCTTCGCGAAAACTTCTGGGCTCGGTTGTATCAACGCCACCACGCCGGCCTCTTGAGCAGCAGGGTAACGGGTGCAACACCCGGCCACCCGATCTCGGTCGGGTGGGCTGACGCCGCAAGGGTGGGACGGTTCGAGGGGGCCGCCCCACCCTCGCGGTGTCGATCCCATGCGGTGCAGCCGACTGCAGCACCTGGCTATCGTGGCGCCATGAGCAGACGTGTTGTGGTCTCTGGTGGCGGCACCGGCATCGGCCTGGCCGTCGCCAGCCGGTTCGCCAGCGACGGTGACCAGGTGACCATCATCGGCCGCCGCGAAGAGGTGCTCGAACGGTCGGCGAAGGCGATCAACTCCGGGGTCGACGCCGAACGGGTCGGCTGGGAGGCGGCCGACCTCGTCGACCCCGCTGAGGTCGGCCGGGTGGCTGCCGCCGTAACGAGCCACGGCCCGGTCGACGTACTCGTCAAC
The DNA here is from genome assembly GCA_013811715.1 of Nocardioidaceae bacterium. Lineage (GTDB taxonomy): Bacteria > Actinomycetota > Actinomycetes > Propionibacteriales > Nocardioidaceae > JACCUS01. Next base: position 11,605 of record JACCUS010000155.1, on the reverse strand, counting down.
AACGCCGGAGGCGTGTCCAGCGGCGGCCAGGAAAGCCTGGCCGACATCGAGGCCGGGTGGCTTGCCGACTTTCGCAGCAACGTGTTGACAGCCGTGCTGCTCACCGAGGCGCTGCTGCCCCACCTCTCGCGACCCGGTGGGCGAATCGTGGCGATGAGCTCCGTCGCCGGGGTGCGCGGGCCGGGATCGTACGGCGCTGCCAAGTCAGCGCTGCATGCCTGGATGTTCGGACTCGCCACGGCGCTCGGCTCCGAGGGCATCACCGCGAACGTGGTGGCGCCGGGGTTCGTGCCCGACACCGGTTTCTGGGAGGGTCGGCTCAGCCCAGAGATCGTCGAGCCACGGGTCGAGTCCACGCTGGTCAAGCGCGCCGGGACGCCCGACGAGGTCGCCGAGGCCGTCTGCTACCTGGCCTCCCCGCTTTCCGGCTTCACCACCGGACAGATCCTGCAGGTCAACGGCGGAGCCGTCCTCGGCCGCGGCTGACCGGCCGACATCGATGATCGGTTGGCGGTGACAATTTCCTCCGGCCGGCTCGTCGATGCCCCGACTCGACTTGCTCACACTGTGTACTCAGCCCCCGCAGGTTCGACGGTGGGCGCCGCGTCGGCCCGTCGGGGCCTGGACACGCTTGTCGCGGCCGCAGCCAGCACCGCCGCGGCGAAGGTGAGCCCGAGGAACACTCGACCAGCAGCACGCACGTCCGCGACCTCGGCAGGCACCGCCCCGCCGAGCGCCCAGCCCAGCGGCGCCACCACGACCAGCCCGAAGACGAGCCCGGTGACCGCCGCCATCGCAACGAACCGCATGCCCATCGGGTCTGTGCTCGCCAGCCGCAAACCGGCGCCCCAGGCCAAACCGGCGCCGAACATCAACGGGCCCGCCGCGGCCACCATCGGCCAGCTCGTGGTCGGCATCACCCATCCACCCGCGGCCGCAGCGGCCATGACCAGCGGGCCGGCAACCACCCCGACCGACGGCCGCAACCAACCGGCCGCGAACCCGAGAGCCGCCGCGGCCACCAGAACGAGCACAGCAACCCACGTCGTCCGGGTCTGTCCGGCGTCGGCCACGACGATGAGCAGCTGCGCGCACACGGGCAGGCACACCGCCACCGTCGTGACCGCCACATAGCCGGTCCGCGCGTACGTCGACGGCACCACGAAGCTCACCAGTCCGAACCCCACCACCAGCGCACCGGCCACCACGATGACCAGCGGTCGCAGCCACTCCAGCGAGATCTCAGGGGCGAAGCCGAGCAGCATCGCCAGCAGCGCCGCCAGTGAGGCCACCACCAGCAACGCAGACCATGCCGTCTCCCACGCGCCCATGCCACCGGCGGCGCTCACTCGCGCAGGCTCGAGCAGCATTGTCAAGACGCCCCACAGCACCACCACGGCCGAGACGGGGCTCAGCACCCACACCGAGGGCTCCAGCGTTATGCGCAGCGCCTCCCCCGCGTCGTCATGGAGCGCGAGCCAGGCCACCAGTGGCCACGCCGCGACCAACGGCAGCCCCCAGCCGGCCAGGACCCAGCCGCGCCAGCGGCGCGGAAGCTCCAACGTCATGCACACCGCACCGGCCGAGAGACCGCCGACGGCCAGACCGAGCGTCACCAGCGCCAGGCTCAGCTGCAGGTCGTCGACCACGTCACGGCCCAGCGCGAGCCCGAACACCGAGGCCGCCGCGCCCACCGACAGCGGCGGACCAGCGCCGAGCCGCGGCCCGAACAGCAGCGCCAACGAGGCCGCCCCGAGACACCCCAGCATGCCGACGCCCGCCCAACCCGCAAAGCGCGCGTCCACGTCCGACAGCGGGGCGACAGAAACCAGTACGTCGGGCAGGCTCGTCGCGCTGACCACGGCCAGGCACGAGGCCAAGAACGCGATCGGCACCGCCAGCCAGCGGCGCAGCCGCTCGGCAACACCGAGCCGCGACGAGGACCGGGCCGCCGACGCAGCGGCCAGTTGGGACACGACGAGGTCAGGCTTCGAGTACAACCGGGATGATCATCGGCCGGCGCCGATGCGCCTTGTTGACCCAGCGACCGGTCGTGCGCCGGATCACCTGCTGCAGCTGATAGGGGTCGTCGTTGCCGTCTCGGGTCGCCTTCAACAACGCTTCCTCGATCAGCGGCTTGACCTCCTCGAAGACGCTCTCGTCCTCGACGAACCCGCGCGCATGTATCTCCGGGCCCGCCACCAGCTTCCCCGACGCCGAGTCGAGCACCACCAGCACAGAGATGAAACCCTCGTCGCCGAGGATCCGCCGGTCCTTCAGGGCGCTTTCGGTGATGTCACCGACCGACGACCCGTCGACGAAGATGTATCCGCACTCGACCTTGCCGCTCACCTTGGCCACCCCGTCGACGAGGTCGACCACCACGCCGTCCTCGGCGATCACGACATGCTCGCGCGGGACCCCGGTGTCGACGGCGAGGGCGGCGTTGGCGAACAGGTGCCGCACCTCGCCGTGCACCGGGAGCACGTTGCGAGGACGCAGCACGTTGTAGCAGTAGAGCAGCTCGCCGGCGGTCGCGTGGCCGGAGACGTGCACGAGCGCGTTGCCCTTGTGTACGACATTCGCGCCGAGCCGGGTGAGCCCGTTGATGACGCGGAACACCGAGTTCTCGTTGCCCGGGATCAGGCTCGAGGCGAGCACGACGGTGTCGCCGGGCTCGATATGGATGCGGTCGTGGTCACGGTGCGCGATCCGGGCCAGGGCAGAGAGTGGCTCACCTTGCGACCCGGTCGAGATGATGACCACCTTCTCGGGGGGGTGGTCGTCCAGCGCCCGCATGTCGATGAGGGTGTCGGGTGGCACGGTGAGGTAGCCGAGGTCGCGCGCCACCCCCATGTTGCGGAGCATGGAGCGTCCGACGTACGCCACCTTCCGGCCCTGCGACACCGCGGCGTCCATCACCTGCTGCACCCGGTGCACGTGCGAGGCGAAGCACGCCACGATGATGCGCTGGGTGCTGCGGTGGAAGACCCGCTCGAGCACCGGGCCGATGTCTTGCTCGGACGTCGTGAAGCCCGGCACCTCGGCGTTCGTCGAGTCGACCAGCAGCAGGTCGACCCCCTCCTCGCCGAGCCTCGCGAACGCCCGCAGGTCGGTGATCCGCCCGTCCAGCGGCAGCTGGTCCATCTTGAAGTCGCCGGTGTGCAGCAGCAGGCCGGCCTGGGTGCGTACGGCGACCGCCAGCGCGTCCGGGATCGAGTGGTTGACCGCAACGAACTCCAGGTCGAACGGCCCGAACGTGATGCGTTGGCCCTCCTTGACCTCGTACTTCGGCGCCCGCGTCTGGCGGTGCTCGCGCAGCTTCGCCTCGAGCAAGGCCAAGGTGAGCCTGGAGCCGACGAGTGGGATATCGGGACGCTCCCGCAGCAGGTAGGGCACCGCCCCGATGTGGTCCTCGTGGCCATGGGTGAGAACGACTGCCTCGACGTCGTCGAGGCGGGTCCTGATCTGCTCGAAGTCGGGCAGGATCAGGTCGACGCCGGGCTGGTTCTCGTCGGGGAACAGCACTCCGCAGTCGATGATGAGCAGCCGGCCCTGATGCTCGAGGACCGCCATGTTGCGGCCGATCTCGCCGAGCCCGCCGAGCGGGATGACACGCAAGCCGTTGGGCGGCAGCTCGGGTGGAGCTCCCAGCTCGGGGTGAGGATGACTCATGCGGTTCCCTGCAAGGACGCGATCTCCAGCAGGTCTGCGGTGACGAGGTCGCGGCGCAACTCGGCGACCTGAGCGTCTGTCGCCTCCACGAGGGGCAACCGGACGTGTCGGTTCGGCAGCCGACCCGACAGCTCCAGCGCTGCCTTGGCCATGATGGCCCCCTGGGTGCGGGTCATGATCGCTCCGAGGGCCGGCAGGATCGACCGGTCTATCTTGCGCGCCTGCTCCAGGTCGCCGGAGTCGATGGCGGCCACCATGTCGGCGTACCGCTTCCCCGCGACGTGACCGACGACCGACACCACGCCGACCGCGCCGATGGCGAGCCAGGGCAGGTTGAGCGCGTCGTCGCCGCAGTAGATCGCCAGGTCGGTCTCGCGCATCAGCCAGCTGCCGGCGTACAGGTCCCCGCTGGCCTCCTTGACCGCCACGATCCGGTCGTGCTCGGCGGCCCGGGCGAGAGTCTCGGCGGAGATCTTGACGCCCGTGCGGCCGGGGATGTCGTAGAGCATCACCGGCAGGTCGGTGGCGTCGGCGACGGCCGCGAAGTGCGCGGAGAGCCCGGACTGCGGAGGCTTGCTGTAGTACGGCGACACGACCAGCAGCCCGTCGGCGCCGGCAGCGGCCGCCGCCTCGGCGAGTCCGATCGAGTGGGCGGTGTCGAACGTGCCGACGCCGGCGACAACGCTGGCGCGGTCGCCGACGGCCTCGACGACGGCGCGCAGCAGCCGGTCCTGCTCGTCGTCGGTGAGGGTGGGCGACTCCCCCGTCGTGCCGCTGACGACCAGTCCGTCGTTGCCGTGGTCGACGAGGTGGGTCGCCAGCTCGGCGGCGGCAGCGGGGTCGAGGGCGCCGTCGTCGCGGAACGGCGTCACCATGGCGGTGAGGACCCGCCCGAACGGGGCGGTAACAGCGGGGCTCATGCGGACGAGGTTACGCCTTCGAGTTGCCGTCAGTCATTCTCGGCCGGCCCGGGAGGCGAGCACTGCCGCTCCGCCGGCAGTCATCGGCAATTGCCGGCGTCGGCCTGGATCAGGTCGTCGAGCAGCCGGTCGAGGCCGTTCTTGATTCGGTCGGTGCCGAAGTGGCGGTCCCGCCGCTGGTGGGTGAACAGCCCGGCCCCGAGCGCCGCCAGCAGCACGTCGGCGAGGTAGCTCTCATCGGTGGTCCGGCCGATCGGGCGGGCTTGGGTGAGCAGCCCCTCCAGGTGTGCACGGTGCACTTGGTAGGGGGCGCTGTAGCGCGCCGTGGGCGCGTGGAACTCGGCGATGGCGTGCAGGTCGGCCTGCGATTCGAGCCGGTCGACGTACGCGTGCAAGAAGGCGCGGATCCGATCAGCGGGGGGCGCTCCCGGGCCCAGCGGTGGCGGGCCGGACAGGAACGAGGCCTGGAACCGCCGCTCGGCGTCGTCGAGCAGCGCATAGCCGAGCCCGGAGCGGTCCCCGAACCGCCGGTAGACCGTGCCGACACCGACGCCGGCCCGCGCGGCGACCCTGTCCATCGTCACGTCGGCAACCCCGCACTCGGTCATGATCGCCCGGGCGGCGGTGAGCAGGACGCGCCGGTTACGGGCGGCGTCCGCCCGCTCACGCGTCGGCTGCCCGAGCACCGGCAGCTGGGGGCCGCCCGGGCAGTCCTGGTCGCCCCGACCCACGTCCTCGTCACCTCCCGCCGCTGGATCCCGCTGCCGAGGGCCTTGCATGCGGAAAGAGTTCCGGTTAGAGTTCTGTTCATCGTACCGGAGACCCTTCCGGTTAGAGCCCGATCCTAGCAGTGGAGGTAACGAGATGACACTCGCCACCCAGCCGTTCACCGGCACGTTCGTGGCCGACCCGGACCACTCCTCGTTCCAGTTCGCCGTCTCCCACATGGTCGGCACTTTCCGCGCCTCGTTCGACGACGTGGACGCGCGCGTCATCGTCGACGACCGCGGCATCCGGTTCGAGGGCGCCGCCCGGGTCGAGTCGGTGTCGATCACCACGCCGCCGGAACTGCGCGAGCACGTCGTCAACGGCGCCGAGTTCTTCGACGCGAAGAACCACCCTCAGATCACGTTCCACGCCGAGGACGCACAGCTCGACGACGACGGCCGCCTCAACGGTGAGGGTGAACTGACGATCCGCGGGGTAACCAGGCCGGTCACCGCCACCGGCACCTACCGCGGACCCGTCGAGAACCCCTACGGGCAGACCGTCGCCGCCGTCGAGCTGACCACGACCGTCGACCGCCGCGACTGGGGCATGGACTGGCAGATGGCGATGCCGGCCGGCGGCGACGTGCTCGGCTACGACGTCGAAGTGACCGCAAAACTCGATCTCGTCCAGGAGGGCTGACCGTGTTCGTCCTCGCCTTGTGTGGGAGCCTGCGTCGCGGCTCTCACAATCGTCGGCTGCTCTCGGCAGCCGCGGCGCAGCTGCCCGGCTCGGTCACCCTTGAGGTGTACGGCGGCCTCCGCGACTTGCCGCCGTACGACGAGGACGCCGACGCGACCGAAGCGGTGCAAGGGCTGCGGGCGGCGATCAGCGCCGCGGACGCCGTCTTGATCGCCACCCCCGAGTACAACGGCTCGGTGCCGGGACACCTCAAGAACGCCCTCGACTGGGCGTCGAGACCGTTCCCGGACAACTGTCTGCGGGACAAGCCGGTCGCCGTCATCGGCGCCTCCACCGGTCTGTTCGGCGCGCTGTGGGCGCAGGCCGAGCTACGCGACAAGGTGCTCCCCACCATCGGTGCACATGTGATCGACGAGGAGCTCCCGGTCGGTCAGGCCCACGATGCCTTCACCGACGGCGGCACCTTGGCAGACCCCGCCTTGCGCGAGAGGCTGGCTACCATCCTCGACCGGCTCGTTCAGGAGTGCCGCTGCGACGAACGGGCCGCCTGACTCAGCGGTGAGGCCACTCTGGCGTAGCCGGCAAGCGCCCAACCGTCCTGCTGCTCACGCTTTGTCTCAACCCACTGGTCCCAGTCGACGCTCGGGAAGAACGCGTCGCCCTCGGGCTCGGCATCGACCCAGGTGAGCAGCATCCGGTCGGCGAGCGGCAGCGCGTCGGCGTAGATCTGGCCGCCGCCCGCGACGAAGACCTGCTCGTCGAGCTGCTGCCCCCTGTGCAGGGCAGCCTTGACACTCGGCGCGGTCTCGACCAGACCGGCCGCCGGGCCTCCCGGCGGCTGCCAGCCGGGCTGGCGGGTGACCACGATCGTCGTACGACCGGGTAGTGGTCTGCCGATGGAGTCATAGGTACGCCGCCCCATCACCACCACGTGGCCCATCGTCGCCGCCTTGAACCGCTGCAGATCACCGGGCAGGTGCCACGGCAGACCTCCCGCGCGGCCGATCGCCTGGTTGCGGGCGATCGCCGCCACCAGGGTGACCGTCATACCGCGATGGGCGCCTTGATGCCCGGCTGCGGGTCGTAGCCGGACACCACGATGTGCCGGAGGTCGAAAGCGTCGATGTCGCCGACGGTCGGGTCGAGCTGGAGCCGGGGCAGCGGACGAGGCGCCCGCTCGAGCTGGATCCGGGCCTGGTCGAGGTGGTTGGCGTAGAGATGGGCGTCGCCGAGGGTGTGCACGAAGTCGCCGACCCTGAGCCCCGTGACCTGCGCGACCAGGTGGGTGAGCAGCGAGTACGACGCGATGTTGAACGGCACGCCGAGGAAGACGTCGGCCGAGCGCTGGTAGAGCTGGCAGGAGAGGCGCCCCTCGGCGACGTAGAACTGGAACATCGTGTGGCAAGGGGCCAGCGCCATCCGCGGGATGTCGGCGACGTTCCAGGCACTCACCACGTGTCGCCGCGAGTCCGGCTCGGTACGGATCCGGTCGACGACCTGCCGCAGCTGGTCGATGTGGCCCCCGTCCGGAGTCGGCCAGGAGCGCCACTGGCGGCCGTAGACCGGCCCGAGATCGCCTCGTTCGTCGGCCCACTCGTCCCAGATCGTGATGCCGCGCTCATGCAGCCACGCCACATTCGTGTCGCCGCGCAGGAACCACAGCAGCTCCCCCACCACCGACTTCAGGTGAATCTTCTTGGTGGTGACGAGAGGGAACCCGGCTGCCAGATCGAAGCGCATCTGATGACCAAAGACGCTCAGCGTGCCGGTGCCGGTGCGGTCGCTCTTGCTGGCGCCGTCGTCGAGCACCCGCTGCATCAGGTCGAGATACTGCCGCACCGTTTCAACCTAGCACCGGGTCCGGACCCAATCTCCGACCGCCGCGACCCCTCCGCGGTTTGCGGGAAACCTGTGATCCCGCACGGCGTGTCGGCTACCACTTTCCCGCAATTCGCAGCGGGGCTACGGCCCGGCGCGGGCCGACCCGCGGGTCAGGCGTCGTAGTCGAGCACGACCTCGTTGCTGGTCGGGTGGCTCTGGCAGGTGAGGACGTAGCCCTTCTCGAGCTCCTCGGGCTCCAGTGCGTAGTTGGTGTTCATCTCGACCGTGCCCTCGACGAGCTTCGCCCGACAGGTCCCGCAGACGCCGCCCCTGCAGGCGAACGGCGCGTCGGCTCTCACCCGCAGCGCGGCCTCGAGCACCGACACGTCGTTGCCCTTGAGCCGGAACCTCGAGGCGCGACCGTCGAGGGTGATCGTCATGTCGGCGCCCTCGCCGTCGTCGGTCTCCGTCGTACGCCGGATCGACGGCTTGGGCTCGACGTGGAAGAGCTCGCTGTGCACATGGTGCAGGGCGACCCCCTGGTCGGTCAGCGCCTCGCGCAGCTCTACGACCATGTCGTACGGTCCACACAGGAACCAGTCGTCGACGGTCTCCGGCGGCACCAGCGTCTCGGTGATCTTGGTGAGGCGCGCCGCGTCCAACCGGCCCGACAACAGATCGGTGTCCTGCGCCTCCCGGCTGAGCACATGGATCAGGTGCAGGCGGCCGCCGTACCGGTCCTTGAGGTCTTCAAGCTCCTCTAAGAACATGATCGTCCGGCTCGTGCGGTTGACGTAGACGAGCGTCACCCGGCTGTGTGGCTCCTGCTCGAGCGTGGTGGCGACGATCGAGAAGATCGGGGTGATTCCGCTGCCTGCCGCGATGGCGCAGTAGTGCTTCGCGTTCCCCGGGTCGAGCGGGGTGTGGAAGCGGCCGGTCGGAGTCATCACCTCGAGGGTGTCCCCGACCTTGAGGGCGCCGGCCGCGAAGCCGGAGAAGTGGCCGCCGGGCAACACCTTGACCCCGATCCGGAGCCGCCCCGACTTGGCGGGCGCGCAGATCGAGTAGCTGCGGCGTACGTCGTCGCCAGCCATCGACGTACGGATCGTCAGGTGCTGGCCCTGCACGAAGTCGTAGTCGTCGGCCAGCTCAGGGGGCACCTCGAAGCCGATCTGCACGGCGTCGTCGGTCAGCGGCGTCACATCGGACACCCGCAGCGGGTGGAAGACCGCGTGCCGGGGCCGGGTCGCCGCCTCGGTGCCGCTCACAGGGCCTTGAAGTGGTCGAAGGGCTCGAGGCACGACTCGCAGACCCACAACGACTTGCAGGCGGTCGAGCCGAACCTGCTCAGCTCGTGGGTTTCGGGCGAGCCGCACTGGGGGCAACGCAGCGACAGCGCCACCATGACCGAGGTGTCGCTCCGCGGCTGGGGCGGGGCGACACCGTAGTCGAGCAGCTTCTGCTTGCCGGCGTCGCTCATCCAGTCGGTGGTCCATGCCGGCGACAGCACCGTCCGCACGGCAACGTCGTCGAATCCCTTGTCCGCAAGGGCTCTCGTCACGTCGGCCGAGATCGCGTCCATGGCTGGACAGCCGGAGTACGTCGGCGTGATCGTCACCTCGACACGGCCGTGCTCGTCGACAGTGACGTCGCGCAGGATGCCGAGGTCGTCGATGGTGAGCACCGGGACCTCGGGGTCGAGCACCTCCGCGACGACCTCCCGGACCGTGGCGGGCTCGGCTGCGGCCACCACGCTCACCACCTGGCTCCGGGGTGGGACCGGGCCAGGTGCTGCATCTCGGCCAGCAGGTAGCCCATCTGCTCGGTGTGGACGCCTCGACGGCCGTCGGCGTGCCTGACGTCGGTCTGCGGCTTGGCGAGAGTCGCCTCGGCGAGGACCTTGTCGACGTACGCCATCGCGTCGTCGGCGAACTCGCTCGGGTCGACCGCCACGCCGCGATCGGCCAGCGACGCCACCAGGTCGTCGGACTCGAAGAGCTCGGCCACAAACGGCCAGACGTCGTCGATGCCCCGCTGCGCCCGCCGGTGCGACTCGTCGGTGCCGTCGCCGAGCCGGAGCACCCATCGGGTGGCGTGGTCGCGGTGGTAGTCGACCTCCTTGACGGCCTTGGCCGCCACTGCCGCAAGGGTCTCGTCGGCCGACGACAGCAGCCGCGAGTAGAGCTCGTACTGGTAGGCCGCGGTGACGAGCATCCGCGCCATCGTGAAGCCGAAGTCGCCGTTGTCGAGCTCGAAGATCTGCGCGTTGACGAAGTCGCGCTCGTCGCGGAGGTAGGCCAGTCCGTCCTCGTCGCGGCCGGCGCCCTCGACGTCGCCGGCGTACTTCAGCAGCGCCCGCGCCTGCCCGAGCTGGTCGAGGGCGATGTTGCCGAGTGCGATGTCCTCCTCCAGCTGCGGCGCGGACGCGATCCAGCCGCCCAGCCGCTGCGCGTAGATCAGCGCGTCGTCGGCCAGCCGGAGCGCGTAGGTGAAGAGTGCCGCGTTCACAAGTGCCGCACTCCCTCGGGGACGTGGTAGAACGTCGGGTGGCGGTAGATCTTGTCGCCGGCCGGGTCGAAGAACGCGTCCTTCTCGTCGGGGCTGCTCGCGGTGATGTGCTCGGCCGGGAGCACCCAGATCGACACCCCCTCCTGCCGGCGGGTGTAGACGTCGCGGGCGTTCCGGACCGCCATGTCGGAGTCCGGCGCGTGCAGGCTGCCGACATGGACGTGGCTCAGGCCCCGCTTGGCGCGCACGAACACCTCCCACAGCGGCCAATCCGCCCGGGCGGCGTCGCCCGGCGCCTGCTCGGCGGGCACACCCGATGTGGGCACAGCGCCGTGACCCCCCGAGGCACTGAGGTCTTGCGGCTGGGGCTCGCTCATGCCGCGGGCTCCACAGCCGGCGTACGGCGTTTGGCCGCGTACGCGGTGGCAGCCTCGCGCACCCAGGCGCCCTCGTCGTGCGCACGCCGTCGGTGCTCCATCCGGGACTTGTTGCACGGGCCGTTGCCCTTGATGACCTCGAACAGCTCGGTGAAGTCGACCTCACCGAAGTCGTAGTGACCGCGCTCCTCGTTCCAGCCGATCTCCGGGTCGGGCAGGGTGAGACCGAGCGCCTCTGCCTGCGGAACCGTCATGTCGACGAAGCGTTGACGCAGCTCGTCGTTGCTGAACCGCTTGATGCCCCAGGCCATGGACTGCTCGGAGTTGGGCGACTCGGCGTCGGGCGGGCCGAACATCATCAGGCTCGGCCACCACCACCGGTCGACGGCGTCCTGCGCCATCGCGTGCTGCGCCTCGGTGCCGTGCGACAGCGTGTGCAGGCTCTCAAACCCCTGCCGCTGGTGGAACGACTCCTCCTTGCAGACCCGGACCATCGCGCGCGCATAGGGCCCGTAGGAGCAGCGGCACAGCGGCACCTGGTTGACGATGGCGGCCCCGTCGACGAGCCAGCCGATCGCGCCCATGTCAGCCCAGGTGATCGTCGGGTAGTTGAAGATCGAGGAGTACTTCTGCCGACCCGAGTGGAGCAGGTCGAGCAGGTCGGCGCGGTCGGCGCCAAGCGTCTCCGCGGCGGCGTACAGGTAGAGACCGTGGCCGGCCTCGTCTTGCACCTTCGCCATCAGGATCGCCTTGCGGCGCAGGCTTGGGGCCCGGCTGATCCAGTTGCCCTCGGGCTGCATGCCGATGATCTCCGAGTGCGCGTGCTGGGCGATCTGGCGGATCAGTGTCTTGCGGTAGGCCTCCGGCATCGCGTCGCGCGGCTCGATCCGGCCG
>JACCUS010000127.1 GCA_013811715.1 Nocardioidaceae bacterium | reverse complement strand
GTACACGAGATCGGCAAGAAGCTGGTCGAGGAGGCGGCCGAGTCGTGGATGGCGGCCGAGCACGAGTCGACGGAGCGCACGGCGCAGGAGCTGAGCCAGCTGCTGTACCACGTGCAGGCGATGATGCTCGCCCGCGGGCTCACCCTCGACGACGTCTACGCCCACCTGTGACACCCACCGACGAAGGCGCCGCCATGCTCAAGATCGCCGTCCCCAACAAGGGCTCGCTGGCCGACGCGTCGGCCGACGTCCTCCGCGAGGCCGGGTACCGGCAGCGCCGGGACGCCCACGACCTGGTGATGAGCGACCACGCCAACGGGGTCGAGTTCTTTTACCTGCGCCCCCGCGACATCGCGGTGTACGTCGGCGAGGGCACCCTCGACATCGGGCTCACCGGCCGCGACCTGGTGCTGGATGCCCGGGCGCCGGTCAGCGAGCGCGCGACCCTCGGCTTCGGAGGCTCCGACTTCTACTTCGCCGCTCCCGCCGGCCGTTTCACGGCGGTGGAGGAGCTCGAAGGGGTGCGCGTCGCGACGTCGTACGCCGGCATCGTCGAGGACTTCTGCAAGGCGCGGGCGATCAACGCCCACATCACCCGGCTCGACGGGGCGGTGGAGTCGGCCGTCCGGCTCGGTGTCGCCGACGCGATCGCGGACGTTGTCTCGACCGGGAACACGCTGCGGCAGGCGGGGTTGGAGACCTTCGGCGACCCGCTCATGTCGTCGGAGGCGGTGCTCGTCACTCGCGACTCGGCCGCGGACCCGGCCGGTTTCGACGTGTTCATGCGCCGGATCGAAGGGGTCCTGGTCGCGCGCGGCTACGTGATGATGGACTACGACATCGAGTCCGAGCACGTCGAGGCGGCCTGTCGGCTGACACCAGGAATCGAGTCCCCGACAGTGTCACCCCTGCACCGCGCGGGATGGGTGGCCGTGCGGTCGATGGTGCCGCGTGAGGACGCCCAGCGGGTGATGGACCGGCTGTACGACCTCGGCGCCCGGGGGATCCTGGTGACCGACATCCACGCCTGCCGGCTGTAGGCCACCTGCGCCCATGGCCGAGTCAGTGGTGCTGCCGCACACGTACCGTCCGCTGGGCGCGCGGGTTGCCGCCGCTGCCGCCGTCGTCGTACTGGTCGCCATCATCGCGTTCTTGTGGGCGATGCTGTCCGACGAGGTGCAGGCGCAGTTCTCGCTGTTCCAACGGGTCACGGTGCTCGCGGTTTTCGGCGCGATGGTGTTCGTGCTGTACGGCGTCTTCCGTACCGCCGCGCGCGCCGAGGACCGGGGTCTGACAGTGGTCAACGGTTTTGTGGTACGCCGTCTCGAGTGGACGCAGGTGGTGCGCCTGTCGTTCAGCCGCAACGGGCCCTGGGCGCTGCTCGACCTCGACGACGGCAGCACTGTCGCTGTGATGGCGATCCAGTCCGCCGACGGCGACCGGGCATCCCGGTCGGCACGCGAGCTCGCCGCGGTCATCGCCGACCAGACCCGCATCGACCCCGACGACTGACGTCCTCCATCCCGGCGCGGACCGCGCACATCGGCACGGACGGCGGGCCGCGCGTCGTCCCCGTGGCCTTCCTCTGGACCGGCTTCGAGATCGTTTCGACTTCGAGACACGGGTGCCTTCGTTCAGCGGCTTGCGGCGGCGAAGGGTTTCGGGCCGCCCTCCTGACGTCGGCGGGAGGTCACTCCGAGTGCGCCAGCTCGCCGCAGTCGCTCGGCCAGGCGGTGCACCTCGTTGACGAGCTCGGGCGGTTCGAGGATCTCGAACTCCTCGTCGAGCATTGCCAGGTGGACGGCGATCGTGGCCAACGAGTCCGCCCCGGTCACCAGCTCCGACCGGGCCTCGCCCAAGTCGGTGACCGTGCCGGTGGTCGGCGGCACCTTGGCGCGCACGACCGTGCCGGTCGCGTGCACGAGGATCCGCGCACGGAACGCGTACGGAGCCGACCCGACCGACCGTGAGACGAACGCGGGAGCGTCCGGCGGGTCGCGCAGCTCGAACCGCTCACCGCTCGGCCGCGGCGCGACGATCCGGTCGACCCTGAAGGAACGCCAGGCGTTGCGGTCAACGTCGCGCGCCACGAGATACCAGCGCCGCCCGGTCGGGACGAGGCGGTACGGCTCGACACGCCGGCGGCTGCCGCGGCCGCGCCCGTCCACGTAGTCGAAGCGCAAGACCTGTGTGGCGTCGCACGCCCGCGCAAGGGAGACCAGGTTGTCCGGGTCGACCGGCTCCACGGATGCCTGCAGCGGGGCGGTCGCGTCTCGCAGCGCGCTGACCCGATGGCGCAGCCGCACCGGCAGCACCTGGTCGAGCTTGACCAGCGCTCGCAGGGATGCCTCATTGACCCCCTCGACGGTGCCGCCGGCGGCGGTGCTGAGCCCGACCGCAACCGCGACCGCCTCCTCGTCGTCGAGGACGAGCGGGGGCAACCGTCCGCCCCGACCGAGCCGGTACCCACCACCGCGACCGGGCACGCTGTCGATCGGGTAGCCGAGCGCGCGCAACCGGTCGATGTCACGACGCAGCGTGCGGGCCGTAATCTCGAGCCGGTCGGTGAGTTCGGCCCCGGACCACAACGGCCGGGTCGGCAGCACTGCGAGCAGGCTGAGCAGCCGCGTCTCGACCATCAGCACCCACCGGCTTCGTATGAATAGACGTATATGCGGTCTCGCTCTGTCCGCATAAGCTCCTAGCGTAGTGACATGAGCATTCGATGGAACGACCAGCTGTCCCAGCAGCTCGACGAGCACTGGCAGCGCCAACTGCGCCCACGGCTGTCCGGTCTGACCGACGACGAGTATTTCTGGGAGCCGGTGAGTCCCGCCTGGAGCGTGCGCCCGCGGGGTACGGGGACGGCGCCGGTGCAGTCGGGTTCGGGCGATTGGACGATCGACTTCGCCTTTCCCGAACCCGAACCGGCGCCGGTCACGACGATCGCCTGGCGTCTCGGACACATCGTCGTAGGCGTGCTCGGGGCGAGGAACGCCTCGCACTTCGACGGGCCGACGACGGACTACGAGTCTTTCGCGTACGCCGGCAGCGCCGAGGAGGCGCTCGCGCAGCTCGACGCGGGGTACGCGACCTGGCTCGACGGGGTGCGCAGCCTCGGCGAGGCCGGTCTGGAGCGGCCGTGTGGGCCCGCCGAGGGCCCCTTCGCCGACTGGCCGATGGCAGCACTAGTCCTGCACATCAACCGCGAGCTCCTACACCACGGCGCCGAGATAGCGCTACTGCGGGACCTGTACGCCAATCGCTGAGGGGACACGCGGTGAGCCCGCTCGCTGGCCGCGTCATACGCTGCTCGGCTCGACCCGTTCGACTGTTTGGACCCGGTCGATGGAACGGTCGAATGAGGCCACCCGGCCGACGCCGGTGCTCTCAGCGCACGCGACCAGGTACGCCTCAGCGAAGTCGAGCCCATCGGTCTCGTACACCTCGAGTGTCCGCAGCAGGAGGTTTTCGTCGACCACAACTGTCGAGGAGAGCGCGAGCAGGGACCGGATCGCCTCGGCAACCTGGGCGCGCGGCGCCTCGTAGAACGACTCCAGCACGTAGACGGTCTCAGCCACGACCAAATCGGCCAGGAGCAACTCGGGCTCGGTCCGCAGGTAGACCGCTGCTCGGGCCGCCATCTCTGGCGGATCCCCGGTGAGATGGCGGACGAGGATATTTGTGTCGAGGAACGCGCTCACCGGCGCCCGACGGCTCGGGTCGCTCGCGTCTTGCGGATCACGTCGTCCCAGGCGACGTTGCGCTTCGCGGCAGGAACCCGAACTGTTCCACCGAGCGCAAGAAAGTCAGGCGTTCGGGCCAGCACGGCGCGATTGCCCTCGACCCGGAACACGATCTGATCGCCCTCTTCGACTCCCAACGCCTCCCGCACAACCTTCGGCACAGTCACTTGCCCCTTCGAGCTCACCCGTGCAGCCGCATCCATCTGCTCTCCTTACTTCGTAGGTGAGGTAAGGATACCCTGCTGGCTTGAGGCGGTCACGTCGCGCTTGGTGGCCCGCCGCCTCAAGTGCACGCAGGTCATGCGGTTGTGGTTCAGTAGCAGCCAGCGGCCTGTCACCGACTTCGCATCAGCGCGGCGCAGCGGCCGCGAGGGCGTCGATGGCGGCCACGAAGCACTCCATCGGCGGGGTTACCAGCCCGGCGCCGATTTGGCCGAGTCCGGCCACCTTGCCGGCCATCCCGGTGTTGATCTGCGGCAGCGAGCCGGTGCGGAGCACCGTGGTCGCGTCGATGCCGGTGGGTGTGCCCCGGAAGTCCATGATCGGCAGCGCCCAGCGCGGGTTCTCGCCGACGCAGATGTCGTACATGCGGCGTGTCGTGGCGATCGCGTCGGGCACGGTCCCGCCGACGAAGCGGACGATCGCAGGCGCAGTCGCCATCGCGAAGCCACCGATCCCGGCCGTCTCGGTGATCGCGGAGTCGCCGATGTCGGGGTTCGCGTCGGCCGGCCCGTAGCTGCCCAGGTACAGGCCGTCGGCGAGCTGAGCGGGACCGGTGAACCACTGCTCGCCGCACCCCGACACCTGGATGCCGAAGTCGGTGCCGTTGCGGGCCATCGTGGTGACGACTGTCGAGCCGGCGACGCCGTTGCCGGCCCTCGTCATCAGCTTGCAGGCAGGCATCACGAGATTGAGGAAGAAGTGGTCGTTGCCGGAAACGAACGACACGACGTCGCTGACATCACTGCTCGCCAACCCGGACGTGATGAGCGAGGGCAGCCATTCCTTGAGCAGCATCAGCGTGCCGGCGCGGTTTCGGTTGTGTCCCTCGTCGCCCATCTGGATCATCTGGACGACGATGGAGAGTATGTCGATCGAACCGGTGGCCCGGGTCGATGTCTGCAACGCCGGTCCGAGCACGTCACC
>JACCUS010000096.1 GCA_013811715.1 Nocardioidaceae bacterium | reverse complement strand
GATCGCCAGGATCGACAAGAGCTTCGAGGTCAAGCGGGCCGGCGGCGTCGGCATGGTGCTGACCAACACCTCGCCGAACTCCCTCAACGGCGACTACCACCCGATCCCTTCGGTGCACGTCGACGAGGTCGCCGGGGCTGCGATCAAGACCTACATCACCTCCGCCGCAGCTTCGGCGACCGCCAAGATCGTGCCGCCCACCGCAGCCGAGCTGGCGACGGCACCCCAGGTCCCCGAGATCGCCGAGTTCTCGTCCCGCGGACCATCGACCACGACGGACGGAGACATCCTCAAGCCCGACATCGCTGCACCCGGCGTCGACGTGGTCGCTGCCGTGGCGCCGCCGTTCAACCATGGCCGCAAGTGGGACTTCCTGTCCGGAACGTCGATGTCCTCGCCGCACATCGCCGGCATCGGAGCCCTGCTGAAGGCGAAGCACCCGACCTGGCTGCCATCGGAGATCAAGTCGGCGATGATGACGAGCGCCACCGACACGGTGTCGAGCGCCGACGACCCGTTCGCGCAGGGCGCCGGGTTCGTGAACCCGAACGGCGCCGCCGATCCGGGCCTTGTCTACCCGACCACGCCGAACGAGTACCGCCAGTACCTGGTCGGCCTCGGCGTGCGGTTCTCCCCGCCGTTCGACACGCTGACGCCGGTCAGCGCCTCGAACCTGAACCAGGCCTCGATCGCCGTCGGCAAGCTCGCCGGCGTCGAGACCGTCACCCGACGGGTGAAGAACGTCGGTTCGGCACCGGCCACCTACACGGCCTCGGCCAGCGTCCCCGGTTTCGATGTGGTGGTGACGCCGAGCGTGATCACACTGGCGCCACGCGCCCAGGCGGCGTTCACCGTGCGCTTCACGCGCACCGACGCTCCCCTGAATGACTGGGCCATCGGCGCGCTCACCTGGTCCGGCGGCGGCCACAGCGTCCGCAGCCCGATCGCCCTGCAGCCGGTCGCGGTCAGCGCTCCGACCGAGGTGCACGGGGAAGGTGCCAGCGGTTCCAAGAACTTCCAGGTCACGCCGGGCTTCACCGGGTCGATGGACATCTCGGTGTCCGGGCTCGTCGGAGTGACGCCGGTGACCGACAGCGTGGTGACCGGGCCATTCGACTTCAACAACCCGGTCGCGGATGCGGACACGAAGCACTACGCGGTGGTCGTGCCAGCCGGCACGAAGGCGGCGAGGTTCTCGCTCGACGCCGTCGACGACACCGCGGACCTGGACCTGTTCGTCTATCGCGGCGGCGAGTTCGTCGACTTCTCGGCCTCGGGCGCCGCAGACGAGCAGATCACCTTGCTGGCGCCGGACGCCGGCACGTACGACGTGTACGTGAACGGGTTTGCCACGCCTGGTGGCTCGACCAGCTACGGGCTGGCGAACTTCGTGATCGGTCCCGAGGATCTCGGCAACGCATCCGTGTCGCCGGATCCGGTCGCAGTCACGACCGGCGTGCCGGTCACGCTGACCGCGAGCTGGACGGGCCTCGATGTCGCCAAGCGTTGGCTCGGCGTGATCTCCTACAGCGGTGCCGACGCCGTGACGCTGCTGTCGGTCGGCTAGCCGAAACATTCAGAGGTATTCTGGGCCCGGCGGCGTTGTTCCGGGCCCAGAACCTCACGCTCAGCTGGGTTGGCGGCCAGCATCTGGTTGTTCGCCGCCGCCGGTGTTGTTGGTCAGCGTCACGTAGACGAGGCCGGTGTTGGGGTCGACCGACGTCCACTCGGGACGGTCCATCGGCGTGGCGCCCAGCGCGGTGGCTGCCAGGCGCGTCTTGACCAGCACGTCGCCCTGGTCGGCGAAGCCACCCCCGGCGGTGAGCGGGCTGCGGCGTGCACGAGTGGCAGCCATTCACCGCTGCCGTCGTCGTTGAAGCGGGCGACGTAGAGGGTGCCCTCGTCGAGCGGGCTACGACCCCTCGCCCGGAGCGAACGGGCGTTGCGGGCGCTGACGAACTTGTACACGTACTCGTTGGTCTGGTCGTCGCCCATGTAGACCACAGCCCTGCCGCCCTTGCCGGTGTGGACGAAGGCGCCCTCGTGCTTCATCCGGCCGAGCGCGGTGCGCTTCACCGGCGTGGAGGTCGGGTCGAAGGGGTCGATCTCCACCACCCAGCCGAAGCGGTGCGGCTCGTTCGGGTCGTCAGCGGTCACGACACACCAGCCGGTGCATCGTGCCGAAACCACTGGC
>JACCUS010000063.1 GCA_013811715.1 Nocardioidaceae bacterium | reverse complement strand
CAGCCCGGAGGCGGCTACCGAGAGTGCGACGACTGTCGCCGTCGAAATTCTGTGAAACATGAGCGAGCACCCCAATCAAGGAGTAAGGAAAAATCTGTAACTCAGAGTGACGACAAATGTCACGGTGAGTAATTGCAGGAAACTGCGATTACTCATAGTAACGAGTCAATCACTGAAACGTGACGGATGTTGCGAAACCGAAATATTGAGAGTTGCCAGCACAGATGGGCGGCGGGACGGCGCGGGTGCTCCGGGCAGCGTCCCCGGGCAGCGCCCCCGGCAGGATTCGAACCTGCGCCCCCGCCTCCGGAGGGCGGTGCTCTATCCCCTGAGCTACGGGGGCTCACGGGCGGGAAAAGGGTAGCAGTGGGGGAGGGGGGCGGCGGGCTCAGGTTGCCCGATTACCCACGTCGGCTGGCCACAGCCGGTAGCGTCTGGAGGTGTGCAGGACGGGACGCCGCGAGTGCTGGTGGTGGATGACTCAGACGTCATCCGGTCACTGATCGTGCTCAACCTCGAGCTCGATGGGTTCCAGGTTCACCAGGCGAGTGACGGCCAGGAGTGCCTAGACGTCGTACGAGACCTCCGCCCACGCGTCATCACCCTCGATGTCGCCATGCCGGGGCTGGACGGCTTCGCGACGCTCGCCCGGCTGCGGGCCGATCCCGCCACCGCCCACATCCCCATCGTGATGGTGACGGCGCGCGCCCAGGGAACCGACCTGGCGCGGGGGGCGGAGCTGGGTGTGGACGCCTACGTGACCAAGCCGTTCGAGCCCATGCATCTGGTGGAGACCGTCCGCTCCCTGGCAGCAGCCCAGGACTAGTGGTGAGCCGGTGGGCAGAGACGAGTCCGCGTAGCCGTCACCCCTGGACCGGGCCCGATAGTGCGGTTGCCCACTCCATGCGACTGCGCCAGTTAGCGACCCTTGACCACTGCCACAGGTGGGCTCGACAGGTTCGACTCGACCGTCGCCCACCGCCTCGCCAACATTGAATTGCGGGAAAGTGGTCGAGTTCGGCGTTGCGGATTCAGCAGCTTTCCCGCAAATCGCAGAGACGGCCGGTATTGCCAGGTGAACGGGGCCGCGCGGTCGCGCTGACCGGCAGCGTGAGACCTGACCCCCGACGAACTTACGAGAGCGCCGCAGTTAGTCGCGCCACAGGCGGCTGGTCAGGCAGGAACAGCGCGCTGGGAACTGGTCCCGAACGACAGCCCAGCAGAGGTCTTGCGCGTCACGTGTGACCAGTTACATCGTTGCCACCCCCGCGTCAGGCAACGTGGGCCGCTGCGTCGATCGTCAAACGCGCGAAGGGTGCCTGACCCGGTGTCAGCGGGCGAGACCGATCGCGCGCTGAACATCCGGTCGGCCTAGCGACCTGCACCGATTAGGATGGATCGGTGACTCCCGAGCAGCTCTCGCACACCGTCGTCGACGCCTTGACCACCCTCACCGAGCGCGGCGCGATCACACTCGCCGACGGGGTACCGGCCGACGTGCGGGTCGAGCGGCCGAGGAGCAGGGAGCACGGCGACTACGCAACCAACGTCGCGCTGCAGCTGGCGAAGAAGGCGGCGATCCCCCCGCGCGACTTCGCCGAGCTGCTCGCCACCGAGCTGACGGCGTCGCACGGGATCGCCGCGGCCGAGGTCGCCGGTCCGGGCTTCATCAACATCACGTTGGCGGCGGCGGCCCAAGGAGAGGTGGCGGCCGTCATCGTCGAGGCCGGTGCGGCGTACGGCGCCTCCGATCACCTGGCGGGTCAGAAGATCAACCTCGAGTTCGTCTCTGCGAACCCCACCGGCCCGTTGCATCTGGGCGCGGTGCGTTGGGCGGCGGTCGGCGACAGCCTGGCCCGGATCTTCGCGTCGGTCGGCGCCGAGGTGACGCGGGAGTACTACTTCAACGACCACGGGGCGCAGATCGACCGGTTCACCGGTTCGCTGCTCGCCTCCGCGCGGGGTCGGGAGATCCCCGAGGACGGGTACACCGGCGCCTATATCGACGACATCGCCGCTGCCGTTGTGGCGAAGGTGCCCGACCTGCTGGGCCGGTCCGACGACGAGGCCCGTGAGGTGTTCCGACGCGAGGGCGTGGAGCTGATGTTCGCCGACATCAGGGAGTCGCTCCACGAGTTCGGCGTCGACTTCGACGTGTACTTCCACGAGCAGCCCCTGCACAGCACGGGTGCCGTCGAGCGCGCCATCGCCCGGCTGACCGAGATGGGCAACACCTACACGGCGGACGGCGCCCTGTGGCTACGCAGCGAGAAGTACGGCGACGACAGGGACCGCGTGATCATCCGATCCGGCGGCCAGCCGTCCTACATCTCCGCGGATCTGGCCTACTACCTCGACAAGCGCGAGCGGGGCTTCGACCTGGCCGTGATCATGCTCGGCGCCGACCACCACGGGTACGTCGGCCGGCTGATGGCGATGTGCCAGGCCTTTGGCGACACCCCGCACGAGAACCTGGAGGTCCTCGTCGGCCAGATGGTCAACCTGGTCCGCAAGGGCCGGCCCGTGCGGATGTCCAAGCGCGCGGGCACCATCGTCTCGATGGAGGACCTGGTCGACGCGATAGGCGTCGACGCCGCCAGGTACGCACTGGTGCGCTACCACACC
Source organism: Nocardioidaceae bacterium (assembly GCA_013811715.1). GTDB lineage: Bacteria > Actinomycetota > Actinomycetes > Propionibacteriales > Nocardioidaceae > JACCUS01. The sequence goes on along the minus strand of JACCUS010000063.1, from coordinate 5,334 downwards.
GACTCCACCATCGACATCGACCTGGGGCTGTGGGCCAGCGCTGCGGCTGAGAACCCCGTCTTCTACGTGCAGTACGCCCATGCCCGGCTCACGTCGATCCTGCGCAACGCCGCCGATCTCGGCGTCGGGGTCGTACCAGCGGACTTCGACCCCTCATTGCTGTCGCATCAGCGGGAGGGTGACCTGCTACGGGCGCTCGCGGAGTTCCCGCGGGTACTGCAGGCGGCCGCCGATCTGCGCGAGCCGCACCGGATAGCGCGCTACCTCGAGGCGACCGCATCGGCCTTCCACAAGTTCTACGACGTGTGCCGGGTGTTGCCGCAAGGAGATGAGGAGGCGGCCGACATCCACCGGGCACGCCTCCTGCTGGTCGACGCGACGCGGCTCGTGTTCGTCCGAGGACTCGGACTGCTGGGTGTGTCCGCGCCCGAGCGCATGTGATGCGTGCCCGCGAGGCCGGCCCGCCGCATGCCGAGGCGACCGGTCGTGACCCGATCTGGCTGACGGCCCCCGACGATCCGAACGGGTTGGTGGCGCGTCTGTGGCCGGCGAATGTCACAAAGTCTGAGCAGGGTGTGCTGGCGGTGGCGGGTATGGACTCGCTGCGGCTGGCAGCGCAGTTCGGCACTCCGACGTACGTCATCGACGAAGACGACTTCCGGGCCCGCGCACGGGCTTTCCGGGCTGCGTTCGCCGGGGCCGACGTCCACTACGCAGGCAAGGCGTTCTTGTGCCTCGCCAGTGTCGGCTGGGTTGCCGAGGAGGGGCTCGGGCTCGACGTCTGCTCTGGTGGGGAGCTCGCGGTCGCGCTCCGGGGCGGCTTCGACCCCGCACGGATCGGGTTCCACGGGAACAACAAGAGCGTGCCCGAGCTGACCCGAGCGGTCGAAGCGGGAGTCGGTCGCATCATCGTCGACTCGCCCGTCGAGATCGACCGCCTGGCCGAGCTCGCGGCGGCGGCCGGAGTCCGTCAGCGTGTGCTGGTCCGCGTCACGGCCGGCGTAGAGGCGCACACGCACCAGTACATCGCCACTGCGCACGAGGACCAGAAGTTCGGCTTCTCGATCGCTGGTGGCGACGCCTTCGCGGCGATGCGAGCCGTTGCCGATGCCGGATCCCTCGAGTTGGTGGGGCTGCATTCGCACATCGGATCCCAGATCTTCGACACATCGGGCTTCGAGGTGGCCGCCCGGAGGGTGCTGGCGTTGTACGCACGAGGGCTGGCCGACGACCTGGCGCTGGGCGAGCTGAACCTCGGCGGTGGCTTCGGCGTCGCCTACACGACCCAGGACTACCCGGTCGACCTGGGCGAGCTGGCGACCGGGATCACCTCGATCGTGGCGCACGAGTGTGCGGCGCTCGGCATCGACGTGCCCCGGCTTGCCATCGAGCCCGGTCGTGCCATCGCGGGCCCGTCGACGTTCACGCTCTACGAAGTCGGCACGGTGAAGCAGGTCGCCCTCGACGCTGGTGCGAGCCGGCTGTACGTCGCGGTCGACGGCGGCATGTCCGACAACCTGCGTTCCGCGCTGTACGGCGCGGACTTCTCCTGCACGTTGGCCTCTCGGCGCTCTGCCGCTCCACCGACGATGGCCCGCGTGGTGGGCAAACACTGCGAGTCCGGCGACATCGTGGTCAGGGACGAGTTCTTGCCGTCAGACATCGAGGCGGGAGACCTGTTGGCTGTGGCGGCCACGGGCGCCTACTGCCGGTCGCTGGCGAACACGTACAACCACGTGCCGCGAGCGCCCGTGGTCGCCGTACGCGATGGAGACGCCCGGTTGGTCATGCGGCGTGAGACCGAGGACGACCTGATGCGCCTGGAGGTGGTCTAGCGGTGACACTGCCGGGTCGGCGACGGATCGAGAACCGCATGAGGGAGCGGGGGCTGCGGGTGGTGATGCTGGGCTGCGGCAACGTCGGCAGCGAGGTGGCCCGGCTGCTGTGGGAACAGGCCGACGACTACGTGGCGCGACTCGGCGCCCCGCTCGACCTCGTGGGAGTCGCGGTACGCCGCATCGACCGGGCTCGCGGCGTCGACCTGCCCACTGAGCTGTTCACCACCGACGCACACTCGCTCGTCACCCGCGGCGACGTCGACGTGGTCATCGAGGTGATCGGCGGGATCGAACCTGCCCGCTCGCTGATCCTCGCCGCGCTCGAGTCCGGGGCGTCTGTCGTCACGGCCAACAAGGCCCTGCTTGCGGAGGACGGCGCGACCCTCTTCGAGGCGGCCGCCAAGGCGGGCCGTGACGTCTATTTCGAGGCGGCGGTGGCGGCGGCGATCCCGATCATCCGGCCATTGCGGGAGTCGCTCGCCGGCGACAAGGTGCGGCGGGTGCTGGGGATCGTCAACGGCACGACGAACTTCATCCTGGACCGGATGGACACCTCCGGAGCGGGCTTCGAGGAGGCGCTCGCCGAGGCCCAGTCGCTCGGGTACGCCGAGGCCGACCCGACCGCTGATGTGGAGGGCTTCGACGCCGCCGCCAAAGCGGCGATCTTGGCCAGCCTGGCGTTTCACACCCGGGTCACCACCGCCGACGTACATCGGGAGGGCATCACCGACGTCAGCGCCAGCGATGTCGTATCGGCGAGGCAGCTCGGTTCGGTCGTGAAGCTCCTTGCCATCTGCGAACGGGAGGAGGGGGCGTCCGGCGACACCGTCTCGGTGCGGGTCCACCCGGCGATGATCCCGCGCTCGCATCCATTGGCGAGTGTCCACGAGGCGTACAACGCGGTCTTCGTCGAGAGCGAGGCGGCCGGCCGGCTCATGTTCTACGGCCCCGGCGCCGGAGGCGCACCCACCGCGAGCGCCGTGCTGGGAGACGTCGTGACGGTGGCGCGGAACCGGTTGCGTGAGGTGACGGGGGTGGGAGAGTCGACGTACGCGCAGTGTGCGATCTCGCCGATGGGCGACACCATCACCCGCTACCACGTGGCCCTCGACGTCGACGACAAGCCGGGTGTGCTGGCCGCCGTTGCGCAGCTGTTCGCGGAACACGGGGTCTCGATCCAGACCGTGCGACAGGAGGGGCGCGGCGACGACGCCCAGCTCGTCGTCGTGACGCACAGCGCCCCAGACGCTGCCTTGGGCGCGACGGTCGAGGCGCTGCGGTCGATGGGATCCGTCCGCGGGGTGACTTCGGTCATGCGGGTCGAGGGGGGCGCTGAATGATCCGCGGGAGGGATCGCCATTGGCGTGGCGTGATCGAGGAGTACCGTGATCGGCTGCCTCTCAGCGGGGAGTCGCCAGTCGTCACATTGGGAGAGGGGGGCACCCCACTGGTCGAGTCGGCTTGGCTGTCGGACGCGACCGGATGCTCGGTGTGGTTGAAAGTCGAGGCCAACAACCCGACCGGCTCGTTCAAGGATCGGGGAATGACCATGGCGATCTCGGCGGCGCTGGAGCGGGGCGCGAGGGCCGTGGTGTGTGCGTCGACCGGGAACACGTCGGCGTCGATGGCGGCGTACGCCAGCCGGGCCGGGCTCACATCGGTCGTGTTGGTCCCTCGCGGCCGGATCGCGCGAGGCAAGATGGCGCAGGCGGTCATGCACGGCGCCCGCATCGTCGAGATCGAGGGTGGTTTCGATGAGTGCCTACTGCTGGCCCGGGAGCTGGTCAAGGACTACCGCATCGAGCTGGTGAACTCGGTGAACCCGATGCGGCTGGAGGGTCAGAAGACGGCGGCGTTCGAGATTGTGGACTGCCTGCGCCGCGCGCCCGACGTGCACGTCCTCCCGGTGGGCAATGCGGGCAACATCGCCGCGTACTGGCAGGGGTTTCGCGAGTACGCCGAGTCCGGCGCCGCCACCTCGACCCCGGCCATGTGGGGGTTCCAGGCCGCCGGAGCGGCACCGCTCGTCTCGGGCCGGGCAGTGCCGCAGCCGACGACCGTCGCTACCGCGATCCGGATCGGTAACCCGGCCTCCTGGCTGCTCGCGGAAGCGGCACGGGACGAGTCAGGGGGTTCGATCGAGGCGGTGACCGACGAGCAGATCCTGCGCGCCCAAGCCGATCTTGCGACGCGCGACGGGGTTTTCGTCGAGCCGGCCGCTGCCGCCGGCGTGGCGGGCCTGCTGTCTCGGCAAAGCGCTGGCCGGGTCGACGGCGGCCAGACCATCACCGTCACGGTCACCGGGCACGGTCTGAAGGACGTCGACACCTCGTTGCGGTTTCGGGAGGCACGCGAAGAGCTCGTCGTGGTTGCCGACGTCGAGCAGGTCGCTGCCGCGGCGGGTCTGAGCGACGAGTGACCGTGCGATGAGCGATACCGATGGCTGACCTCGTCGGCCGGTGCGCCGCTGCGCGGTCCCCCGCCACGAGCGCCAACCTCGGGCCCGGGTTCGACAGCTTCGGCCTCGCCTTGGGTCTGTACGACGACTTCGAGGTGACGCTGGTCCGAGCCGGTCTGGAGATCGATGTCGAGGGGGAGGGCGCCGAGCTGGTGCCACGGGACGAGTCGCATCTGGTGGTGACCGCGATGCGCGCCGCATTCGACCGGCTTGGGGCGCGGCAGCCGGGCTTGCGGCTCCGTTGCCGGAACCGCGTTCCCCACGGGCGTGGTCTCGGCTCGTCCGCGTCAGCCATCGTCTCGGGTGTGGTGTTGGCGCGGGCGCTCGCAGAGTCAGCGCGAGAGCCCAGTGATGAGGACATGCTCGGTCTGGCAGCCGAGATCGAGGGTCACCCCGACAACGTGGCTGCCTGCATGCTCGGCGGTTTCACCCTCGCCTGGACCACCGACCAAGGGGTCCGTGCGCTCCGGCTGGAGCCGCACCCTGGGCTCCGGCCGGTCGTGTTCGTGCCGCCCGCGCCCGTGGCGACCGACGTCGCCCGCGGACTGTTGCCGGCCGGTGTGTCGCATCGGGACGCGAGCGTCAACGCCGCGCACGCCGGCTTGCTGGTCGCCGCCATCACCTCGCGGCCGGACCTGCTGCTCGAGGCCAGCTCAGACCTTCTGCACCAAGAGTTCCGGCGACCGGCCATGCCGGTGTCGTTGGCGCTTGTCGACGCCATCCGGTCCGAGGGGTCACCAGCGGTCCTCTCCGGGGCTGGACCCGCTGTGTTGGCCCTGGCTACAGCGGATGCGGCAGTCGACGTACCGCGTTGGACACCGCCGGGCTGGCGTGCACTCCGGCTGGAGATCAGCCCGGTCGGCTGCGCCGTCACGTCTGCGCGGTGAGGGCGGGAATGCACAGCGATGGGATGACGTTGCAGGTGTCATAGGACATCCGGCCCGACTTAGTGCTAATGTCTATCCCGCATCGGTTCCTACGCGAGCCGGTCTTCTCTAGCGGATCGCAGAGAACGCGCAGCATCCCTCATCGGAGCAT
>JACCUS010000045.1 GCA_013811715.1 Nocardioidaceae bacterium | reverse complement strand
GCGGCGACCCCTGCCGCCGCGGCGCCGCCTGCCGAGTCGACCGAAACGACCGAGGCGCCCGCTGCCGCGCCGACCGAAACGGCCGATGCGCCCGCTTCCGCGCCGACCGAGACTGTCGCGGCATCCGCGCCAGTATCGACCGACACGCCCGAGGCACCTGCTGCGGAGGCGACGGCCCCCGCCGAAGGTCCGCACGGCGCCGGCTCGGCTGAGCCGTCGGACAGCGGCGAGGCACCATCGGGCTTCTCGATCAAGGGCAACAACACCTCCATGAAGTACCACCAGCCCGACGGTCGTTGGTATGACCAGACCGCCGCCGAGGTCTGGTTCGCCACCCCGGAGGCTGCCGAGGCGGCCGGCTACGCCGAGGCCGGCAAGGCGACCGACGACGAGAAGACCGGGGACTGACCATGCTCAGCGATGCGCTCGACCATCTGGTGCGCGGCATCGTCGACAACCCCGACGACGTCACCGTCCGCCCCCGGGCGCAGCGCGGCCGCAATCCCCGGTACGAGGATCGCGCTGAGATGCTCGAGGTTCGCGTCAACCCGGACGACCTCGGTCGTGTGATCGGCCGCTCGGGCCGGACCGCGACCGCGCTACGCACCGTCTTACAGGCGCTGAGCGGGCAGCAGAACATCCGAATCGACTTCGTCGACGTCGACCGTCGGCGCTGATCGCCGACCACTCGGCCCCGGGGTGGCAGTGGAGAGCATCGAGATCGTCGTCGGCAAGGTCGGTCGGGCGCATGGACTGCGAGGAGACGTCACGATCGACGTCCGGACCGACGAGCCGGAACGCCGGTTCGCGCCCCAGACCGCGTTCGCCACCCCGCGGGGCGAACTGACCGTGCAGAGCACCCGGTGGCACGGGCAGCGGCTGCTCGCCAGGTTCGCCGAGGTGGTGGATCGGACCGCCGCCGAGGCCCTGCGCGGGGTCGAGCTGCGGGTCGAAATGCCCGTTGACGAGCGGCCCGTGGACCCAGAGGAGTTCTACGACCACCAGCTGGTCGGGCTCGCGGTCCAGACCGACGCCGGCGACGGGGTTGGCGAGGTCGCCGAGGTGCTACACCTGCCAGCCCAAGACGTTCTCGTCGTACGTCGCGAGGGCCGTGACCAGTCGCTGATCCCCTTCGTCAAGGAGATAGTGCCGACGGTCGACCTCGCCGCCAACCGGCTGGTCGTGACCGACCAGCCGGGCCTGCTCGACGCGCGGCCCGGCCGTCGCGACGACGAGCCCGAAGCGTGACAGAGATGCGAATCGACGTCGTCTCGATCTTCCCGTCCTACCTCGCTCCGCTCGGGCTCTCGCTGCTCGGCAGGGCGCGAGCCGACGGCCTGGTCGAGCTGAACATCCACGACCTGCGCGATTTCACGCACGACCGGCACCGCACTGTCGACGACACGCCCTACGGGGGCGGCGCCGGAATGGTGATGATGCCGGAGCCGTGGGGTGCGGCGCTCGACCACATCCTCGCGTCGGATCCTGACGCGACCCCTACCATGGTCGTGCCGACGCCTTCGGGCACGAGGTTCACCCAGGCAGACGCCGAGCGGCTGGCAGGCCGACCCTGGCTGGTCTTCGGCTGCGGCCGGTACGAGGGGATCGACCAACGGGTCATCGACCACTACGCCCGGCGGATGTCGGTCGAGGAGGTCAGCATCGGCGACTACGTGCTCAACGGGGGCGAGGTCGCGGCCATGGTGATCATCGAGGCGGTCGCGCGGGTCATCCCCGGGTTTGTGGGCAACCCCGAGTCGCTCAGCGAGGAGTCGCACTCGACGCGTACCGGCGGCCCTCTGCTGGAGTACCCGATCTACACCAAGCCGCCGACCTGGCGCGGCCTCGACGTCCCCGACGTCTTATTCTCGGGGCATCACGCCAACGTGTCCCGGTGGCGACGCGACGAGGCCCTTCGCCGTACGGCGTCGCGGCGCCCCGACCTGCTCGCCGCAGCCGCGGGCGAGCTCAGCGACCGCGACCGACAGGCACTGGGGGAGTCCGACCACGGCTGCACCGGGCCCCGCTGATTTCTCCGAACACAGCCCGCTGTGGCAGACTTGCCTGTTGGTGTCGCGCGTCGGTGCTGACGATGTCGGCCGCCGGTTCTGCCGCAGGGGAGCCGCGCTACGACGCGCTCGACCACCCGCCCGAGCACTACCTGACAACGCGTGGATGACCTGTGGCACTCACGAGGAAGCGAACGACATGACCAACGCCATCGACGCCATCGCCGCCGGCGTGGCCCGCGACGACGTGCCCGCCTTCCGCGCCGGCGACACGCTCAAGGTGCACGTGAAGGTCGTGGAGGGGAACCGCGCACGAGTCCAGGTCTTCCAAGGCGTCTGCATCCGGGTGCAGGGCTCCGGCATCGGCCGGACCTTCACGGTGCGCAAGATCAGCTTCGGCGTCGGCGTGGAACGCACCTTCCCGCTGCACACCCCGATCATCGATCGGATCGAGGTCGTGACGCGAGGCGACGTCCGGCGCGCCAAGCTCTACTACCTGCGCAACCTGAGGGGCAAGAAGGCCAAGATCAAGGAGAGGCGCGAGATCCCGGCCGCCCGCTGATCTGTGCGGTTAGGCTCACGCCGTGACCTCGGCCCCCGGTTGCGACAGCGACGACGCCGCGTCCGACGACTCTCGTTCATCTGGGTCGGAGGAGCACGGCGCGGCCCGACAAGCGGCGAAACCCGGTCGACACCAAGCCAAGCAGCCGGTTCCGGTCTGGAAGGAAACCGCCCTCCTCCTCGGCATCGCCATCGTGTTGGCGCTGATCATCAAGACGTTCTTCGTGCAGGCGTTCTACATCCCGTCCGGTTCGATGCGTGACACCCTGCGGATCGACGACCGGATCCTCGTGCAGAAGATGTCGTACTGGTTCGGCGACGTCGAGCGAGGCGAGATCGTCGTCTTCGACGACCCCGCGAAATGGCTGGTCCAGGAGGCGGGGCGGGTCGCCGACAACCCGGCCACCAGGGTGCTTGCGACCATCGGCCTGTACCCCAGCGGCGGGCATCTGGTGAAGCGGGTCATCGGGGTCGGCGGCGATCGGGTCTCCTGCGCCGACGGCACGGTCGAGGTCAACGGAGCCGCCCTGGAGGAGGACGACTACGTCACCTTGCCCCGACAGGCGTGCACAGGCTCCTGGTCGGTCGAGGTACCCGCTGAGCATCTTTGGGTGCTGGGGGACAACCGCGGCGATTCGGCGGACTCGCGGGTGCACATCGGTGACCCCGGCGGGGGATTCATCCCCGTCGACGACGTGGTCGGGAAGGTCTTCGTGGTGGTCTGGCCGATCGGGCACTGGGATCTCGTCGGTAGTCCGGGTACGTTCGACAACCCGGCCCTCGACGAGGCGGCGGGTCCTGTCCCGGCCGGAGTCCCGCTCGGGCTAGCGTTGATGGCTGCTCCGCCGTTGTACCGCAGATGGAAGGACAGGAGCCGTGCCCGATGAGCGACCAGTCCTCGCGTGCTGACGACAGCCCGACTGCCGTCGACAGCGACCCGGCGGGCGTCCCGGCGGCAGCCGCTGGCGACCCCGGCAGAAGAGCCAGCACCGGCGACAAACCTGCCGACGACTCGGCGTCGGCCGCCAGCAAGACGGGCCGGTTCCTCCGCGAGCTGGTCATCATCGTGGCGATCGCACTGGTGGCATCGGCGGTGTTGCGGGCCTTCGTGGTCCAGGCGTTCTTCGTGCCCAGCGGATCGATGATTCCCGAGATCCAGCGCCACGACCGCATCCTGGTCAGCCGCATCGGCGAGGTCGACCGCGGCGAGGTCGTCGTCTTCGAGGATCCCGGAGGCTGGATCCCGCCGACCGAGCAGTCCGAACCTCCCGGCCCCGTCCGGCAGGGGCTGGAGTGGATCGGGGTGCTGCCCGCCACCGGCCACGAGCATCTGGTGAAGCGAGCCATCGGGCTCCCCGGCGACCACGTCGTGTGCTGCGACGAGGACGGCCGGCTGACGATCAACGGCTACCCGGTCGACGAGTCCGACTTCTTGTCCCAGGGCGACCAGATCGCCGACCAGCCCCCGTTCGACGTCGTCGTACCGGCCGATCACATGTTCGTGCTCGGCGACAACCGGTACGTGTCCGGCGACTCCACCGTGCACCTCCCCAGCCAGGACGCGTTCGTCCCACTCGACCTGGTGACCGGTCGCGCGTTGGCGGTGGTCTGGCCGGTGGACAACGCCCACCGGCTCCGCGTCCCGGCGGCGTACGACGACGTGCCCGCGGGCCGCACGCCGCCCGAGAAGGGCGTCGTCAACGCAGCGCCGACGCCAGGTGGGCGCTAGCCCTGGAGTGCCCGGTGAGTCCACTTCCGCGAGGCAACACCGTACGACGCGACGCCGGCCTCTACGGCTACGAGCGCGCGCTGCGACGCGCCCAGCTGGCGCCGATAGCCGGCGTCGACGAGGCTGGCCGCGGCGCCTGCGCCGGGCCGCTGGTGGCGGCGGCGGTGATCCTTCCCGAGGGCGCCACCGGTGTCGTACCGGGCCTTGCCGACTCCAAGCTGCTCGCGCCCAAGGCGCGGGAGCGCTGCTACGCGCAGGTGGTGAAGCGGGCCTCGGCATGGTCGGTCGTGGTCGTCGAGTCGACGGAGTGCGACCGGCTGGGCATGCATGTGGCCAACGTCGAGGCTCTGCGGCGGTCGCTGGCGCGGCTGGAGAGTCGGCCCCGCTATGTGCTCACCGACGGTTTCCCCGTCGACGGCCTGGAGGTGCCAGGGCTGGCGGTGTGGAAGGGCGACCGCGTCGCGGCGTGCATCGCGGCGGCGTCGGTGATCGCTAAGGTCACCCGCGACCGCATCATGACCGCGATGCACGCGGACTTCCCGCAGTACGACTTCGCGCTGCACAAGGGCTACTGCACCAAGGAGCACCAGGACGCGTTGCGTGCGCACGGGCCGTGTCCGGAGCATCGGCGCCGCTTCGTCAACGTGCGTCGAGCTGAGGGCGGCGAGGTCGCCGTACTCGTGGCCCCCGATGAGCTCGAGCGGATCGAGCAGGCGGAGGAGATGTCGCGATGAGCGCTGAGGACCTGGAGAAGTACGAGACCGAGATGGAGCTCCATCTGTATCGGGAGTACCGCGACGTGGTCGGCATCTTCAAGTACGTCGTCGAGACCGACCGCCGCTTCTACCTGTGCAACACGGTCGACTTGAAGGTGCGCACCGAGGCGGGGGACGCGTACTTCGAGGTGACGATGGCCGACGCGTGGGTGTGGGACATGTACCGGCCGGCCCGGTTCGCGAAGAACGTCAAGGTGGTGACGTTCAAGGACGTCAACATCGAGGAACTGTCCAAGTCCGACATCAGCCCGCCCAAGCCCTGATCCAACCCCGCTCTGCCTGACCGCGAGACTGGGCTGTCCCCAGCCACTCGGCACAGCGCATTTGTCCACAGGCTCGGGGTGAACGGTGTGCTGCCGTCGGCTCGGGCGGCAAGGCTCGCTGTCGGAGGTGGGCCCATGGCGTCAACACATGCCCAGCGCAAGGCGCTCGGCGACTACGGCGAGCGGTTGGCCGCACGCCATCTGCAGGCACGCGGCTTCACCGTCTTGGACCGCAACTGGCGGTGTGGCGACGGCGAGATCGACATCGTGGCCGCCGACGGCGGCACCCTTGTCGTGTGCGAGGTGAAGACGCGCAGCAGTGACCGGTACGGCACTCCGTTCGAGGCCATCACCCCGGAGAAGGCGGCTCGGCTGCGACGGCTCGGCTGGCTGTGGAGCAACGAGCACCAGATCCGCTTTGGGCGGCTTCGGCTCGACGTCGTCGCCATCGTCAGACATCGGCGTGGCAGCGCCGAGGTCGAGCACATCGTCGGGGTGGTGTGACGTGGCCACCGGCATGACCTACTCGGTGGCGCTCGACGGGGTGCTGGGACGCGTTGTGACCGTCGAGGCCGACATCAGCAACGGTGTCCCCGGCTGGTCGCTCAGCGGTCTGCCCGACATGTGCGTCGCGGAGGCGCGCGACCGCTGCCGAGCGGCGATGATCAACAGCGACCAGGCCTGGCCGGACCGCCGCCTCACCGTGGCGATGTACCCCGCTGACGTCCGGAAGGTGGGCTCGCACTACGACCTGGCGATCGCGTTGGCGCTGCTCGTCGCCAAGGGTGCGGTGCCTGGCGACGGGCTGCGGGCGGCGGCCGTCTTCGGGGAGCTTGCGCTCGACGGTCGCGTCCGCCCGGTCCCCGGCGTGCTGCCGGCGGTGCTGGCGGCGTCCGAGACAGGTTTGAGGCGGGTCATCGTGCCCGAGGCCAACGTCGCCGAGGCCGAGCTGATCGCCGGGGTGGACGTGGTCGGGGTGCGGTCGCTGCGCGAGTGCATGGCGATCCTGAGCGGTCAGGATCCACCGCAGGAGCCCGACTACCCACCCATGCACGGGGAGCTAACGGCACGGCTTCGCGCACGGTCGGCGCGCACCGAGCAGAGCGACCTGGCCGACGTGCGCGGGCAGGCGCAGGCGCGCTGGTGTGTAGAGGTGGCGGCCGCCGGCGGCCACCACCTTTCCTTGGAGGGGCCACCGGGCGCGGGGAAGACGATGCTCGCCGAGCGCTTCTCGCCGCTGCTACCCGACCTCGACCTTGGGCAGTCGATCGAGGTCAGCAAGATCCACTCCGTGGCCGGGATGTTGACCCGGGAGGAGCCTCGGGTGCTCAGGCCGCCCTTCCTGGCGCCCAACCACACCGACACCGTGCCGTCGGTCATCGGAGGAGGCTCGCGGCTGATCAAACCGGGCGCGATCAGCCTGGCTCACCTCGGTGTGCTGTTCCTCGACGAGGCGCCGGAGTTCAAGCCCTCGGTGCACGACGCCTTGCGACAACCGCTCGAGAGCGGCGAGATCTCGATTCGCCGAGCGGAGGGTGCAGCGCGGTTCCCAGCCTCCTTCCAGCTCATCATGGCGGCCAACCCGTGCCCGTGCGGCTTCGGCTTCGGCAAGGGCATCGACTGCACCTGCCTCCCGATGAGGAGGCGGCAGTATCAAGAACGGATCAGCGGGCCGGTGCGAGACCGCATCGACATCGTGCACACCGTGCTTCCGGTGTCGAAGGCGGAGATGCGGCAGTCCGTGGGAGTCGACGGTGCGAGCTCTGCGGTGGCGCAGCGCGTCGGGGCGGCTCGGGAGCGTCAGCGCGCTCGTTTCGCCGGGATGCCGTGGCTCACCAACGCTGAGGTGCCGGGGTTCGAGTTCCGTCGCCGGTGTCCGCTCACCGCCGATGTCGCGTTGCGCATCGAGGAGGGGGTCGCCGACGGTCGCCTCACGCAACGGGGTGCCGACCGGGTGGCACGGGTCGCGTGGACGCTGACCGACCTGTCCGGTCACGCGACGCCCTCCGTGGCGCACGTGCTGGAGGCGCTGCACCTGCGGACCGATGGGCTGATCGGCCGGTCGTTGAGAGCCAGGAGCGTGGCGTGATGACGACGTACGACGCTCCCATCCGCACGGCACTCCCGCCGGTCGACGATGAGGAGCGGCGAGCCCGCATCATCATGAGCTGGGTGGCGGAGCCGGGGGATGCGGACGCCTGCCGGCTGGTGCGAGACCACTCCGCTGCGGCGCTCGTCGAGCGGCTGCGATCCAGGCCCGCTGAGCAGTCGAAGCTGAGGGACTGGTCGGAGCGGGTGGGCTCGGTCGACTACGACAACCTGCGCCGGATCGCCGACCGGCTGCGAGCGAGATACGTGTGTCCGGCGGATGACGACTGGCCTCCGCCGCTCGACGATGTGGAGATGCTCGGCGGCGGTGCCGGTGAACGTCGCGGAGGGGCCGCCTTCGGCCTGTGGGTCCGTGGCCCCGGCAATCTGCGTTCGCTGACCTCGCAGGCGGTCTCCTTCGTTGGCGCTCGTGCCGCCACGGCGTACGGCGAACACGTGTCGGGTGACCTCGCCATGGGTTGTTGCCAACGCGGCTTCACGGTCGTCTCCGGAGGTGCCTACGGCATCGACGCCGCCGCGCATCGCGGCGCCATCGCCGCCGGCCAGCCCACGGTGGCGGTGCTCGCTAGCGGGCCCGACCGGCTCTATCCGGCCGGCAACACCTCCCTGCTGGTCGAGATCGCCCGGTCGGGCCTCGTGGTGAGCGAGGCAGCGCCGGGATGTGTGCCGAGCCGGTCGCGCTTCCTCGTCCGCAACCGCCTGATCGCGGCGCTGAGCCAAGGCACGGTCGTAGTGGAGGCGGCCCTGCGAAGCGGGTCCCTCAACACCGCCCGCTGGGCCCGCGACCTCGGGCGCGGTGTCATGGGAGTGCCGGGCCCGATCACGTCGATGACCTCGGGAGGGGTGCATGAGCTGCTGCGGCAGCCCGAGACGCTGTTGGTGACCGACGCCGACGAGATCGTCGAGCACATCTCACCGGCGGGCGCCGGGCTGGCACCGGTGAAGGCCGGGCCGGTGCGACCCCGCGACGAGCTGGAGCCCAGGTCACGTCAGCTGCTCGACGCGGTGCCGAAGCTGACGCGGGCGTCGAGTGAGTCGATCGCCGCGGCCGCGGGCTTGGAGCACGCCGATGTCGTGGAGCGGCTCTGTGCACTCGACAGGCTGGGGCTCGTGACGGTG
>JACCUS010000030.1 GCA_013811715.1 Nocardioidaceae bacterium | reverse complement strand
GTGCTCCTCTCCCCCGGTGACTGGGTGCTCATCCACATGGGGTTCGCCTTGGAGCGAATCGACGCCGACGGCGCCGAAAAGGCTCTGACCGGTCTGGAGCTGATGGGTCAGCCACGCGAGGCTTCCGAGCATGAACCGGCCAAGCCGTCGGGGAAAGCTCCCGTTGTCTGATCACGGTCTTCACGCCGCCTCGACGAGCAGCGCGGCCACCAAGACGAGCACCGCCTCGCCAGCCGGCTCAGCGCGGTCCGATCGGCCCGTCGGTGCGGCGCCCGTGCCGGGGCCGGTGCTGTTCGCGAGGTACGCCTTCCCGCCCAACCATCACGGCTACTGCGGACCGGCGGACAACACCGCGTTCTTCGAGCAGGGGGTCGCCGGCGCCGACGACGGCGGGCTGCGGGCGATGGCCCGGGAGTTCGCCGGCGCGTGGCCGTACCTGGAGCTGATCGCTGGCGCCACCGGGTTGGCCGACCCCTTGGATCGGCGGGTGGTCGAGGCCTACTGGGTGGGCAGCCCGCGGCTGGACCTGGTCGGTGTCTCAGCCGTCGGCGACTCGATGGAGGAGCGCTTCCGCCGCAGATCCGGGCCGCACTTTTCCAGCCTCGTCGAGGGGGTGCTGGCGGGCGGGGTCCCCCATCACAGCTTCGCCGTCTTCTGCATCTATCCGTGGGTCGGACTACTCGGCGACGACCGTCGCGCCCAGCAGGCGCTCACGGTGCTGGACCGCTGCCGGATCCGCTGGGGACGCGTCCTGAGCGTGCAGGGTGACCAGGTCGTCGTGGAGTCCTCCCCACTGACCTGGGACGGCCAGCGCCTGGACTACGGCCTGCCACGGGTCGAGAACGTCGTACGCTCCATCGACGGCGTCGGCATGGTCGGCGAGCTCGACCCGGGTGACTGGGTGTCGCTGCACTGGGAGTGGGTGTGCGACCGGTTGACGTCCGGACAGCTGGCCGCGCTGCGGCGCTACACCGATCGGCACCGGGCCATCGTCAACGACGCGCACGGTCACTCCGGTCCGGCCAAGATGCTGGGCTGAGCCACCGGACTGCCTTCGTCTCCGAGCTCCCAGACACGTTCCAGGCTCCACGCGACGGCCGTTCCGACCGACTCATGGGGCGGCCCGGGCTCGCGGATCAACACGTCGCCGACTGGCGTCTCGACCAGGTGGTCGCTGTGGGGACCGCGGAACCACACCGACCGGACACGGCCGGTGAGGTCCCCGCCGAGCCTGGCCCAGCCGGGGCGGACGAGGAACTCAGTCGTGCCAGCGGCCGGCGCACTCCGACCCGGGCAGCGGACAGTCACCGCGTTGCCCGCCAGGTCGATCGTGCAGCCGTCGGCGGTTGCGTCCAGCACCTTGGCAGTGACCGCCGACATGGGTCCGGTTAACCGAGCCGCCCATCGGTTTACCGGTTCGGCGTAGACCTGCCCCGGGGTGCCCACCTGCACGACCCGGCCGGCGTCGAGGAGCGCCACCCGGTCGGCCAGACCCAGCGCCTCCTCGGCGTCATGGGTCGCATACAGCCCACCGGCGCCGGTCGCCAGCTGGCGCGTCAGCAGCTCTTCGAGGAACACTCCGCGCACGTGCGTGTCCAGGTGCGCGGTCGGCTCGTCGAACAGGTACAGCGACGCCTGGCTCGCGAGCGCACGGGCCAGCCCCACCCGCTGCTGCTCGCCACCTGACAGCTCTGCCGGGCGCCGGTCGGCAAGATGTCCGACGTGCAGCCGGTCGAGGATCGACAGCGCCTCCCGACGAGCCTGCGCCCGGCCGACTCGCCGGCGACGGGCGGGGTAGGCGACCGTGTCGACCGCGGACAGATGTGGCCACAGGGCGTAGCTCTGGAATACCACTCCCAGGTCGCGCCGTTCGGGGGGTACGACGCTGCCTGGGCTGGCGACCCGCTCTCCCCGCAGCCAGACCTCACCCGCGCTGGGTGGGAGGAAGCCGGCCACCGCGGCCAGCAGCGTGGACTTGCCGGAACCCGAGGGGCCGAGGAGAGCGAGGACCTCTCCAGGAGCGACGGACACGCTGACCTCGGACAGCGCCGCGACGTCGCCGTACCGGACGCTGAGCTGACGCACCTCGAGCGCGACGCCGGTGTCTCGGTCAGCAGACACGGGCCGGCGCGTTCGGCTCAGCGCTGGGCTGAGCGCGCGTGCGGTGCGGCGCCGACAGCCAGCGGATGACCATCCACACCGGCAGCGCCAACACGACCATCAACAACGTGAGCAGGACGGACAGCGCGGACGTGGTGCCGATCCGGCCGAGCTCTTGACTGTTGAGCACCACGACCGCGAGCGTCTCGGTGCCGGGGCCGTAGAGGAGGCTGGACATGGTGATCTCGTGCAAGGCCGTGGTGAAGCAGATCAGCCAGGCCCCGAGGAGGGCGGGCGCCAACGGGCGCAACACGACGGTGCGGATCGCGGTGAGCGAGGTCGCGCCGCTGGCGCGCGCGGCGTGCATCTCGTCGGCGGGCAGCCGGCCAAGCGCCCCTGAGATGGGGCGGTGCGCGAAGGCCCACAGCTTGGCCAGATACGCCATCAGGATCAAGCCGAGCGAGCCACCGATCCACTCACCGTAGGCGATGAGCAACGCCACAGCGAGGGTCGAACCCGGCAGCACCAAGGTGAGCGTGATCAGGCTTGCCACTGCTCGGCCGGACCGTCGCCGCTCGAGGGCGGCCACGCATCCACCCAACACAACGAGCAGACTGGCGGCAACCGCAGCCAACACGAGGGTGCGCCCGAGCGCCTCGTAGGTCCGCTGGTCCAACACCATCCGGAAGTTGTCCAGGGTCCAGTTGTCCGGCGTGGGCGGCAGTCCGATGGCACGCGTCACTGCGGCCGCCACCAAGGCGATCAGCGGCAGCACGACGCTGAACACCAGGTAGCCGGCCAGTCCCGCCGCGATCCAGCGGCCCGTCGATCGAGCCGTGCCGGCGGTCGGCGCACCTTCTGAGTGGGCGAGCCGGTCGACACGCAGCCGCGGGCCGAGGAGCGCGTCGGCCGGGGCGACAACGATGACCGTGATCACGACGAGCAGCAGCGCCAGCGCGACGGCCTCGACGAAGGAGAACGGGTCGCTGCCCAAGGAGAGGTCGGCGTAGATCTTCGTCGTCACGGTCGTGAACCCTGCCGGAGCGCCCATCACCTGGGGGATGGCGAAGCTCTCGAGCGTGAGGACGAAGGACAACACGGCCGCGGCGGCGATGGAGGGCCGCAGCAGCGGCAGCACGACCGTGCGAATCACGGTCGTGGTGCTCGCCCCGGAGGCACGTGCGGCTCGTTCGAGGTTGCTCTCGGCGCGGGTGGCCAGCCCCACGGCGGCGAACAGGTAGGTCAACGGAACCATGTTGACCACCAGCACGACGACGACGCCGACCGGCCCGAGCACCCCGTCCCAGTGCAGACCCAAGGCCGTGTCGGTGAAGCCCGCGCGACCATAGGCCTGGGTCCAGCTGTAGCCGAGGACGAACTGCGGAACGACCACCGGCAGCAACACCGCGATCCGCCAGCCGGACTTGGCGGGGACGTCGGCGTGGTGCAGCGCTACCGCGATCAAGGTCCCCGCGGGTACGGCGATCGCGGTGACCACAACACCGAGCACCAGGGTGTTGGTCACGGCCGTCGCCAGACCTGGCGAGCTCACGATCTGGCCGAAACTGCCGGCGCCCTCGTCCAAGACGGTCTGCACGAGCCGCGCAACCGGGAGCACGACGAGGACGACGCCGACCCCGACGATGACCACGACGGCGGACCGCGGCGCAAGGCTCGCCGGGCCTACCGGACCTGCCGGGTGCATCAGTCAGCCACCCAAGATCTCCTGGTAGTCCTCCAGCAACGTGTCCTGATCCGCGCCGATCGCGGACCAGTCGGGATAGACGATGGGCGCGTTCTCCGGAAGCGTCGGTCCGGAGATCCCAGGCAAGGTGGGGTACGAACCGGCCGCGGCCAGTGTCTGCTGGCCCGGCTTGCTCACCACGAACGAGACGAAGTCCTGCGCCAGCGTCGCGTTGTCGCTCTCTTTGGTCGGCGCGGCAGGTCCGTAGATCGCGACCGCGCCAGGCTCGGGCCAGACGACACCGATCGGTGATCCGGACTCCTGGGCAACGTAGGCCGAGTTGGCGATGGTGATGCCGGCGTCGTAGAGCCCCTGGGCGACACCGATGACGACGTCGTCGGGCGTGCTGACCTGGGTGGCGCCGTTGTCCTTCAGCTCGGCGTAGAAGTCGAGCCCGTAGCCGCTGGCCTGCTCGAAATAGCCCAACGCCCCCAGCGCCGACGCGGCATAGCTAGGGTCGGGTACGGCGACCCCGTCGACGTACTCCGGTCCGGCGAGGTCGGACCACGCCTTTGGTGGCGGCAGCCCGTCGTCGTACACCGCGACCATGTAGAGGACGGCGACTCCGACGTAGTCGGGTGAGCGGAACTCGCTCGGGATCGCCGCCGCGTTGGGCGGCGTCCAGCCTCCCACGAGGCCCTGGTCGACGTACCCCTCCATGGTGAGTGGGTCGCAGGCCCAGATCACGTCTGCCTGGAGACCGCCGCCGCGGACGTCTGCGGCCACCCTGGCGTTGAGCTCCCCAGTCGCTGCTCGGAAGAGTTCGACCTCGGTGCCCTCGTTGGTGCGCTCGAACTCCTCGATCAGCGGTTGGATCGTCTCGTCGTTGACGCAGGTGTACACCGTGATGGTGTCCGACGACTCGGCGGTGTCCCCGCTGCACGCCAGCGGGAGCAGGGCCAACGGCAGGAGAGCCAGCAGCCGTGCCGCTGCGGCGTGATGAGAGAGGCGCATAACCTCGGAGCATAACCACCAGCCGCTGGTGTGACGCTCATGGCTGCTCATGGGCGGTGCCGATCTTTCGGATGAGCCCCTCCTGGGCGACCGACGCGATCAGCCGGCCGTCCCGGCTGAACACCTTCCCGAAGGCGAACCCGCGGGCGCCGGACGCCGACGGGGAGTGCTGGTCGTAGAGCATCCACGCGTCGGACCGGAACCGGCGGTGGAACCACATCGTGTGGTCGAGTGACGCGGGCTGGATGCTGCGGGAGGTGATGAGCACCCCGTGCGGCGCCAGGCTCACTCCGAGCAGTGTCAGGTCACTCGCGTAGGCGAGCACGCACTGGTCGAGCGCCGGGTCGGCCGGCACTGTGCCCGCCGCCTTGATCCAGATCTGCGCGCGGGCCGGCTCGGTGTCGTTCACCAGCGCGCCCCCAGGGCGGGAGTCCGCGGCGTACCGCACGTCCAACGCGGCCCACTCCCGCTCCCACGACCGGTCGTCACCACGCCCGGTCACCTTGCGGTACAGGTCTCCCAGGCTCGGGCACTCCTCCGGGGCGGGCACGTCGGGCATCCGGTCCTGGTGGTCGAACCCCGGCTCGGAGAGGTGGAACGACGCGGTCAGGTAGAAGATCGACTGCCCGTGCTGCCGGGCCACCACCCGCCGGGTCGAGAACGAGCCGCCGTCGCGGATCCGCTCGACGTCGTAGATGATCGGCACGGCCGTGTCACCCGGCCGCAGGAAGTAGGAGTGCAGCGAGTTCACCTCACGCCCGTCCTTCACGGTGTGACCGGCAGCCCGGAGCGCCTGGGCGGCCACCTGGCCGCCGAACACCCGCTGCATCGCGGTCTCGGGTTGCCGCCCTCGATAGAGGTCGACCTCGAGGTGTTCGAGCTCGAGCAGGTCGAGCAGGTCGGGCACGGAGTTCGGCATCCGCCGATCATCCCATCGCAGACCTTCCCGCAACCGCGGGTGGTCAGTGGTCGATGCCCTCGAGCAGCTCGAACGCCCGCTGCGCCAGCTCGACACTGCTGATGCCGAGCTCCTGCCTGACCAGCTTCGCGGTGTCGGCTTCTCCGTACGGCTGGTACGGCGACGCGGCGAAGGCGTCCATCAGCTCGATCAGCGTCTGCGTGCCGTACTCCTCGACGACGTACATGGCGGTGGCGTGGCCGATGAGGTAGTTCACGTCCGGCTCGATGTAGAAGAGGCCGGCCAACGGTAGCTCGCGCGGAGCTGCCATCAGTTCGGCGTACTGGTCGTCGGAGAGCGTGAGGTAGTCGAAGCCCGAGGGAACGTGGCTGACGTACTCGGGCACCCCTTCCGTCAGCCACAGGGGAGCCGAGCTCGAGTACTCGCGCAGCACGTAGTGGGTGATCTCGTGCAGCAGCAGTGAGTCGTCCTCGACTAGCTGCTCGACCAGCTCGGGGTTGATCTTGACCCGCCACCCAGCCAGCCGGGTCCGCCTGAAGTCGCGGCTGGCGAAGACGGGGAAGGTCACGGCAGCGGCTTCCAGCTCGTCGGAGTTGATGGCATAGGACTCGCCGTTGCTGGTCGCATCGACGACGAGCCGGGAGTCGACCGGCACGTCGAGCGTGTCCGACGAGACCTGCAGCGCGGTCATCGCGCGTGCGGAGATCTCGTCGGCAGCCGCGTCGGCGCCGGCGTCGGCGATGGCGATGAGGCGGCCTTCGACGGAGACCTCGATCGGACCGCCGGCCCATGGCCGATGCGGCGTGGAGTCGGGCCGCGCGGCACTCTCCGCTGCCACCAGCCACCGACCGTCCAGCCGCACGAACGTGTAGTCGACCGGGTTGCTGACCGGACGGAAGTCGGTCCCCTGCAAGAAGACGTGCTCGACGGTCTCCGGGGCGAAGGTCGGGCCCGCCGACTCGATGTCGGCGGTCTGGAGTCCGAAGTCGGAGACCTCATAGTTCAGATCGGCCACCGGCAGCTCTTGCAGGTTGTCGAACAACGTCAGCTGGCTCGCGTAGAACTCCTCATCGGTGGAGTCGACCGATGACAAGAACGTCGCACGGTCGCCCTCGGTCACCGCCTGCGCCCGCTCTCGCAACACCCGCCGCACCGCCGCGAAGTCCCGGGCAGTCGCCTCGAAGCCCGAGCCGCCCTGGTCGGGCGGCTCGGCGTCGGTGACCGCGGGCCCGGACCGCTCGGCTACCTGTTGCGCCACGTCGGTCGGCAGTCCGCACCCGGCGACCAGCGCAGTAACGGTGGCGAGCCCGATGCCGAGCTGGCTGCGCCGCTTCATCTGGTCGATCAACCGGGACATGCCGGAAGTGTAGGCGGCCGGTGGACCTCCGTGACCCATCGTCCACAGGGCCCGTTGCTCGTTGTGGCTGAGGACCCGCCCGGCATGCACCCCGAGGTTCAGCCACCAGCGCCGCGAGAGGTCAGGCGGTGTCGTGGGAGGTGCTGTCGCGTCCGGTGCCGGCGGCGTCCGTGTGATCGGGTCCGGACAGGCCGTCGAGGGCGGCCACCTGCGCGGTGATATCGCGCGCCAGACTCTGCGCCGTCAGGCCGATCTGCTCGAGAATCGCTGCCCGCTTACCTTGGGCCAAGAACTGCTGCGGAATCC
>JACCUS010000509.1 GCA_013811715.1 Nocardioidaceae bacterium | reverse complement strand
GTTGATGCCGTACGACGGCTGGACGGCAGCGGAGCTCGCCACTGCGGGAGCGACCGTTGCGACGAGTGAGTCCGTCTGTCCCTGGTTTGACCGCATTGCGACTGTTGTACGTCGACCGTGGTCAGGTGGCGCGAGTCGCAAGGAACAGCCCCTATCCTTGATAGCGCGATGAACTCCATCTCCGCGACCGCCCCACCGGTGGCATACCTCGACCATGCCGCGACTACGCCGATCTACCCCGAGGTGGTCGACGTGATGGCCGCGCAGCTGACCCGCCTCGGCAATGCCTCGTCCCTGCACGGCTCTGGACGCTCCGCTCGCCGGGTGGTCGAGGAGTCGCGCGAGACCATCGCGGCCGCGATGAACGCCCGCCCCTCGGAGGTCGTGTTCACCTCCGGCGGCACCGAGTCGAACAACCTCGCGCTGAAGGGGTTCTACTGGGCTCGGCGTAAGGCCGATGCTCGGCGGACCCGCATCTTGTCGACGGCGATCGAGCATCACGCCGTCCTCGACCCGCTGCACTGGCTGGCCGCCGAGGCAGCGGCAGAGGTCGAGCTGTTGCCGGTCGACCGTGACGGTCGGCTCGATGTGGCTGCACTGCGCACGTCGATCGAGCGCGACCCCGACAGTGTGGCCCTCGTCACGGTGATGTGGGCCAACAACGAGGTCGGCACCCTGCAGCCGATCGACCAGGTCGTTGCGCTTGCGGCTCCGTATGGCATTCCGGTGCACACCGACGCGGTCCAGGCGATGGGGCAGTTGCCACTCGACTTCGCCGCGAGCGGGGTCGAGGCGATGACCATCACCGGACACAAGGTCGGCGGACCGTTCGGGGTGGGGACGTTGCTCCTGCGGCGGGAGGCCGAGCTGGAGTCGCTGCTGCACGGTGGCGGCCAGGAGCGCGACGTGCGCTCCGGCACGATCGACGCGCCCGCGATCGTCGGCTTCGCGGCCGCGACCGAGCTGGCGGTCAAGGGCCAGTCCGAGCGAGCACCCACCCTCGCGGCCTTGCGAGACGAGCTGATCCGCCGGGTGCTGGACGTCGTACCGGATGCACAGCTCAACGGCCCGCGGGGGGAGGCGCGACTGCCGGGCAACGCCCACGTGTCGTTCCCCGGCTGCGAGGGCGATTCGCTGCTGATGCTGCTCGACGCCCAGGGGATCGAGTGCTCGACCGGCTCGGCCTGCTCTGCGGGGGTGCCGCAGGCGTCCCACGTCTTGTTGGCGATGGGTCGTGACGAGGCGGTGGCTCGCGGGTCGCTCCGGTTCTCATTGGGGCACACGTCATCTCGCGAGGACGTCGACCGGGTCGTGGAGGCGATCGGTCCCGCGGTGGAGCGGGCTCAGGCCGCCGGTGTCGCGGCGATGCCGGAGGCGGCCACATGAGGGTGTTGGCGGCCATGTCCGGCGGAGTCGACTCCGCCGTTGCCGCCGCGCGATCGGCCGAGGCGGGACACGACGTCACTGGCATCCATCTGGCGCTGTCGCGCAACCCGAAGTCCTACCGCACGGGCGCCCGCGGCTGCTGCACGATCGAAGACGCCGGTGACGCCCGCCGCGCGGCCGACGTGATCGGCATCCCCTTCTACGTGTGGGACATGAGCGAACGCTTCCACACCGATGTTGTCGAGGACTTCATCGCCGAGTACGCCGAGGGCCGTACGCCGAACCCCTGTCTGCGGTGCAACGAGAAGATCAAGTTCGCCGCCGTGCTGGACCGGGCGGTCGCCTTGGGGTTCGACGCGGTCGCGACCGGGCACTACGCCCAGCTGCGGACCGGTGCGGACGGACTCATCGAGATGCACCGGGCTGTCGACCCGGGCAAGGACCAGTCCTACGTCCTTGGGGTGCTGACCCAGGCGCAGCTGGCGCATTCGCTGTTCCCGCTGGGTGGCTCGACCAAGGCGTCGGTGCGCGTCGAGGCCGTTCGCCGCGGCCTGGCGGTCGCCGACAAGCCGGACAGCCACGACATCTGCTTTATCTCCGATGGCGACACCTCTGGCTGGCTGCGTGAGAAGCTGGGCGCCGGGTCCGGTGAGATCGTCGACGGCGCCGGTGAGGTGCTGGGCACGCACGAAGGCACCTTCGGGTTCACGGTCGGCCAGCGCCGGGGCCTGCGGATCGACAAGCCGGCGTCCGACGGCAAGCCTCGCTACGTCCTCGACATCGAGCCGGTGGCGGGGACGGTGACGGTCGGCTCCCGCGAGGAGCTGACCGTCGACCACGTCGTGGGCATCAAGCCGCGCTGGTGCGGCACGGCGCCGACCGGCTTGGACTGCACCGTGCAGCTGCGCGCCCACGGTGACGAGCACCACGCGGCGACCCGCGTCACCGGAGACCGGGTCGAGATCGACCTGCTGGAGCCGGCGAGCGGCATCGCGCCAGGTCAGGCCGCAGTCATCTACGTAGGGTCCCGCGTCGTCGGCAGCGCGACGATCTCCGCGACCGGACGGCGTACCGCCGCCAGATGACCCGGGGCCGGACGGAACCAGGTGCGGGCGGGCCGCGTCTCAGCGAGCATGAGCCAGCGCCATGCGTTCCCCCGCCGCACACCTGTGACTTTCGTCATCACACTGCTCTCGGTGGCCACCATCTTGGCCGGCTGTGGCTTCACCGACACCACCGGATCCCCGCCGGAGGCGTTGTCGGCGGAGGACGACCGACCGGAGGATGACCGAGTCGACGGCGACCGAGCTGACGACGACCCCCGGCTCGGCGGGCACGAGGTCGTGTGGCAGGTGCACCCGCCGCTCGGGTTGGTGCCGGTGACGGTGGCGCAGACAGCCGTCCCGACGGTGACGGTGTACGGCGACGGCCTGGTCCTGATGGCCGACGGGGTGGACCACTCCGCCACCGGACACCCGGTGGAGCTGCGATCCGCCCGGCTCGGGGGTGCAGCGCTGCGGGCGCTGCTGGAGAGGGCCGACGCCTCCGACGTGTTCGCGCGGCCTGCACCGGACTTCGGACACCTCGCGGTGACCGACCTGGGCGAGACCGTGCTCGTGTTCCGCACATCGCACGGTGAGGTGGTTCATCGGTCGGTCTACGGCTTGGGCGTCGAGAGGTACGCCGGCGAGGACCTGTCACCGGAGCAGCGCGAGCTCAGGATCGAGTTCCAGGAGCTCATCGCCGAGGCACGGGCTGACGTCGGCGAAACCACTCGCTACGAGCCGCCCCGGGTCGAGGTGAACGACCTGTCCGGCCGGGGTCAGGACCTGTCCGGTGGTCGGCGCTGGCCTGGGCCACCGTTCTCGGAGCTCTTCCGGGGGACCGACGACTGCGCCGTCGTACACGGCGACGTGGCTCGGACGGTGTTCGCAGCCGCCCTGGACAACCCGGGCATCCGCTGGACGGCGGAGGGGGAGAATCGTGAGCTGGTCGTGCGGGCGCTCGTTCCCGGTCAGCAGCCGTGCCAGTGACGTTCGCTTGGCGCATTTGTGACTCCTGGCGGGTGCACGTGCGACCCGTCGCGGGTGCATTTGCGACCCCTGGCGGGTGCGTTTGCGGCCCCTCGCGGGGGGATAGGGTCGCAAGGTGGCGACGGGCAACCAGGCGACGGGCAACCAGGCGACGGGGATCGGGTCGATGCCGGGGGAGGACTTCGGCGACAGCATGCAGACCGTGCTGGGCGAAGTCGGAGACTTTCCCTACCTGGTTGAGCTTCCACAGCGGGGCGTGACCGCGTCCATGGTCGGCCGCACCCTGGCCGCCATCACCCACCTCGGCCTCGACCTGCAACCGGCCGGATGGCGGCTGACGGATGCGTCGGGACTGGACCACCGGCGGGCGAAGTCGTTGCTCGCGCGAGATCTCGACACGGTCGAGGAGCTGGCGCAGGACCATCGCGGCCACTTCAAGCTGCAGGTCACGGGGCCGTGGACGCTGGCGGCCAACGTCGAGCGGCCGCGTGGTGACAAGGTGCTGGCAGACCATGGGGCCAGGCGCGACCTCGCGCAGGCCCTCGCCGAGGGAGTCCGCGACTACGTCGGCGACGTACGGCGGCGGCTGGCGGGCGCGCAGATAGTCGTACAGGTGGACGAGCCGGCACTGCCCGCCGTGCTGGCCGGTGCCATCTCGACCGCAAGCGGCTTCGGTCGACACCGCTCTGTTACCCCCGCGGCCGCCTCCCAAGCCCTCGACTGGGTCCTCGACGCGGTCGCCGACGGCGGCGCCTCCTCGGCGGTGCACTGCTGCGCGGGGGAGGTGCCCTTCGCCGTCCTCAGGGAGACGCCGGCGCAGGCGGTGTCGTTCGACCTGGCGCTGATGCGGTCGAGTCAGTTCGACGACGTGGCGGGCTGGCTCGAGGCGGGTCGGCAGGTGTGGCTGGGCGTCGTACCGTCGACCGAGCCGACCGGGCGCCCGCCCACCGAGAACGAGCTGACCAAGGACGTGCTCACCTGGTGGTCGGCGCTCGGGCACTCCGACGTCTCGGCGATCCCGGCGGCCACCATCACACCGGCGTGCGGGCTGGCAGGGGCGTCGCCGCACTGGGCGCGCACCGCGCTGGGACTGGCCCATCGGGTGGCCCGGAACCTGTCGGTGGAGCAGGGCAGGATGGAGGCATGACCGAGCGCGTCGCCGACGACTCCAGCGAGCCCGTCGGCGAGGAGCCGACCGAGCCCGTCGCCGCAGCACCGAGCGACGCGCGCGAGCGTCACGCCGACCTCGCCGACGTCGTCGAGGGTCACCGGTGGCGCTATCACGTCATGGACGCACCGACGGTGAGCGACGGCGCGTTCGACGCGTTGCTGAAGGAGCTCGAGGCGCTCGAACGCGACTACCCCGAGCTGCGCACCCCGGACTCGCCGACGCAGAAGGTCGGTGGCGCGGTCTCCACCCTGTTCACCGCCGTCGAGCACGCCGAGCGGATGATGAGCCTCGACAACGCGTTCTCGACCGAGGCGCTGGAGGCTTGGGCGGCGCGGATCGAGCGCGAGGAGGCTGGCGGGGCGGCGGAGTTCCTGTGCGAGCTGAAAGTCGACGGGCTCGCGATCAACCTGACGTACGACGAGGGCCGGTTGGTCCGCGGTGCGACCCGCGGCGACGGGCGGGCAGGTGAGGACGTGACGTCGAACGTGCGCACGATCGACGGCATCCCGGACCGACTCAGCGCAGGCGACGGCTTCCCGGTGCCCGGCTTCGTGGAGGTGCGCGGTGAGGTGTACTTCCCGGTAGAGGCCTTCGAGCAGCTGAACGCCGACCTGGTCGAGGCGGGGAAGGCGCCGTTCTCCAACCCTCGGAACGCGGCCGCGGGATCCCTTCGGCAGAAGGACCCGCGGGTGACGGCGACACGGCCGCTGCGGATGGTGTGCCACGGACTCGGCGCGAGGCGCGGCTTCGAGCCGTCCCGGCAGTCGGAGTCGTACGCCGCCCTGAAGGCCTGGGGCCTGCCGACGAGCGACCGGGCCAAGGTGCTGCCTGACACGACCCAGATCGCGGAGTTCATCGACTTCTACCGCGACCACCGCCACGACGTCGAGCACGAGATCGACGGCGTCGTGGTCAAAGTCGACCAGGTATCGCTGCAGCGACGGCTGGGCTCCACGTCGCGGGCGCCCAGGTGGGCGATCGCCGTCAAGTACCCGCCGGAGGAGGTCAACACGAAGCTGCTCGAGATCAAGGTGAACGTGGGTCGCACCGGGCGGGTGACGCCGTACGGTCGGATGGAGCCGGTGCGGGTCGCGGGGTCGACGGTGGAGTTCGCCACGCTGCACAACGCGGCCGAGGTGCGGCGCAAGGCGGTGCTGATCGGCGACACGGTCGTGCTCCGCAAGGCCGGCGACGTGATCCCGGAGATCGTCGGGCCGGTCGTCGACCTTCGCAGCGGCGACGAGCACGAGTTCGTGATGCCGACCGAGTGTCCGGCGTGCGGCACCTCGCTGGCGCCGGCGAAGGAGGGCGACGCCGACATCCGGTGCCCCAACCAGCGATCGTGCCCCGCCCAGCTGCGCGAACGGGTCTTCCATGTGGCGGGGCGAGGGGCGTTCGACATCGAGGTGCTGGGGTTCGAGGCGGCGGTGGCGCTGCTCGACGCCGGCGCGATCAGCGACGAGGGCGACCTGTTCTGGTTGGACGAGGCGAAGCTGCTGACGGTGCCGCTGTTCACCAAGAACGACGGCTGCCTGTCGGCGAACGGGTCCCGGCTGCTCGCGAATCTCGGCAAGGCCAAGGAGCAGCCGCTGTGGCGAGTCCTGGTCGGGCTGTCGATCCGGCACGTCGGCCCGACGGCGGCGCGGGCGCTGGCCGGCAGGTTCGGCTCGGTGGAGGCCGTGGCGGCGGCGTCGGCGGAGGAGATCGCCGCGACCGAGGGGGTCGGGATGACGATCGCCGAGGCGGTTACCGAGTGGTTCTCGGTCGACTGGCACCGCGACGTCGTGCGCAAGTGGCGTGAGGCGGGGGTGCGGATGGAGGACGAGCGAGACGAGTCGATCCCGCGCACCCTGGAGGGGATGTCGATCGTGGTGACCGGCTCGCTGGAGGGCTGGTCGCGGGACGAGGCCAAGGAGGCGATCGTGATGCGCGGTGGCAAGGCCAGCTCGTCGGTGTCGAAGAGCACCGCGTTCGTGGTCGTCGGGGAGGCGCCCGGCTCGAAGTACGACAAGGCGGTGTCGCTGAAGGTGGCGGTCCTAGACGAGGACGGCTTCGCGGTGCTGCTCGGCGAAGGGCCTGAGGCCGCGCGCGCGGTCGCCCAGCTGGGGGAGCGGTGAACGGAAGCGATACCGGCGAGCCGGGGGCCGATCGGCGTACCGACCTTCCCGACGGGATCGACCCAATGGGCGTGCCGCGCGAGGGAGGCGGGCACGAGGCGTTCGTCGTCACGCTTGCGCTGGTAGTTGCCCTGCTCGCGTTGTGCTTCACGCTGGGCTGGATTGTCTACCACCAGCTGGTGTCCGGCGGCTGACGAGTAGGGCGAGCTCAGGGATGGGCGGGTGAGTCGGGCCCGCAGAGCGGGAATATCCCCGACTCCTCACCGACCAGATCACTGGTGTACTCGTCCTGGGTGTACCAGCCCTCGTCCTGAATGAACCACTCGTCTTCGCTCTTGTCGTCGGCCTCCTCGACAAAGGTGTCGACGCTCATGTAGTTGCCGGCCAGATTCCTACGGCTCCAGTGGGTGCGCACGTCGATGGTGGCGGTGGCGGCACTCTCCCAGGGTTCGGTGAGCGGGTCCTTCCCGACGAAACCCTTCGGCACGACTCCGACTGTCAGGTAGTCGAGGGATGCTCCCCGCCGGGAGCGTGCTTTGAGACGCCACGTTTCGAAGACGTCACCTTCGGCGTCCTTCAGTTGGTAAACGACGGATGTGATTCGGGCGCACTCGGTGCCCATCCAAACTCTGAGAGAGTCGTCGCGCAGCTGGTATCCGGGATGGTAGCGGTACAGGGGAGCGCTCATGGGGTCGCAGGCCGGCGCAATGGCCAGCGCGCAGGCGGCGACACTGACAACGGAGACGACGCGTATTCTCATGCGTCGCTCCTGCGGGTTTGCCCGGTTGCCGTTGATCAGTAGCCACCGTCCTCGAGGCACGCATCGACCTCGTACTCGTTGTCCTCGCCGTCGACCTGCTGGATCTCCCAGTGGCCCACCAGGCCGGTCCAGCCCGGACCCCACTCCCACACCACGTCGGTGGACGCGTCAGCGTACCGGGCGATGTAGTCGAGGTAACCGTACTCGGCCCACTGCTGGGAATGGATCTCCTCGTGGTGCAGGAGCCGGTCGAGGTCGAGCGACGACGAGTTCGGAGCAATTCCCTGGGTGATGATGTCGTCCAGGCGCTCCTCGAAATTCTCGACGTCTTCCTCGTTAATCATGAAGATTTCGCCCCAGGTGGACCCTCCCGCTTGGCTGAAGACGTCCTGGATCTCGTTGCCGCCGAGGCCCATGAGCATTCCGTTGGGTGTCGTGACCAGCCGTCCCCCATTGCCGTGCACGAAGCCCACGTCCCGGTCGTAGGAGAACCAGGCGTTGTCGGCCTGACGGTCCTTGATCCGCTGGACCTCAGCAGAGCCGTAGGGGGTGGAAGCGAAGTCCCCGTTCTCGTAGTCGGTGCCGGCGTTGAGGATATAGGTCATCAGCACTGCGACACGGGCGGCATCGCCGCTCATGTCCGTGTCCAGCACGAAGAAGGACTTGCCGTCGGGATCCGTGATCTCCTGGAGGCCGTCGAGGACGTCGAAGTCGTCCGGCCGGATGTCGTGGTCGCGGGCGATGTCGATGACGGTGTAGACGGACACCCCGTTCTCGACCGTGTTGCGGATCCAGTTCGCGTAGATGCCTCCCGGGTTCGGGCCGGAAAGCAGGCCTTCGCGGCGCAGCTGCTCCATCCGCCGCTCGACGTGGATGTCGGTGCGCACGTCGACGGGGAGGCCGGCGATGAGCGCCGCGAGAGCGGCTGGCGGGTCGAGAAGTACGTCCGGATGGTCGATGAGGTACTGGGTCAGCTCCTGCCGCGCGTCAGCAGGCAGGTCGCCGGCGCTGAACTGGGACCCCGCGTACAGGATCGGCGCGTACGGCGGCAGCATCCCCGAACTCC
The DNA here is from genome assembly GCA_013811715.1 of Nocardioidaceae bacterium. Lineage (GTDB taxonomy): Bacteria > Actinomycetota > Actinomycetes > Propionibacteriales > Nocardioidaceae > JACCUS01. The sequence goes on along the minus strand of JACCUS010000509.1, from coordinate 878 downwards.
ACAAGGTCTGCAGGTCGGCGTCGTTGGGGCCGCGGCCGAGCATGTTGCGGATGTCTCCGGCCTCGCCGTCCAGCCAGCCGTCGAGACGGTGTTTCTCCCACGTCAGCTCCCGGATCTTCGCGTTGCTGGCACCGACCATGTCGTCCGAGTACTCATCGACCTGCCTATCGGTCGCGTCGTCAGGCAGCGGTTCGAGACCGAAGCCGTTGCTGACAGCGGTCGAGTACTCGAGGTTGAGCTTGCTGATGGACCTCGGGTTCGCGCGGTTGAAGTTGTAGTCGTCGATGGCGACGCTGAACAGCTCCAGGCAACCGGCGGCGTACTCGGCGGTGCGCCCGACCTCGCTCGACCGGGTGACGGCCTCGGTGGGGGCGTCGCGCAGCGAGTCCTGCAAGGTCCCTTCGACGGCGCCGACGGCCTGGCGGTGGTCGGACTCGAGCTGGGACACGACGGCCCGGACGGCCCCGACCCTGCCGCGCGTCTCCTCAGCGGCAGCCTTGATGGCGAAGCTCCCGACCGGGTAGTAGTCGAACTGCGCATTGCTCACGTGCAGGCCCTCCGTCGACCTGGGACAAGACGCTACCCGGCCGCAAGGTCATCCGATGTGCCGACCGATTCGGCCCGGGGCGCGGCCTCTAGGATTGTCGCCATGCCTGACGCAACCTCTAAGACCTCTGACGCGACCACGACCATCACTCGCGAGGAAGTCGGCAGGCTGGCTCACCTCGCGCGGATCGACCTCTCCGACGCTGAGCTCGACCACCTCGGCCCGCAGCTGGCGGTGATCTTGGAGTCGGTCGCCAAGGTCGGCGAGGTCGCGGTCGACGACATCGCGCCGAGCTCGCACGCGCTGCCGCTGACCAACGTCTTCCGCGACG
>JACCUS010000457.1 GCA_013811715.1 Nocardioidaceae bacterium | reverse complement strand
GCCCAGGTACATGACCGCGATCTCGGGGCAGAAGTGGCGCACGATCGCGAGGTCGTGGGCGATGAACAAGAACGCGATGCCGAACTCCTTCTGCAGGTCCTGCATCAGGTTGATCACCTGCGCCTGGATCGACACGTCGAGCGCCGAGACCGGCTCGTCGGCAACGATCAGCTTGGGGTTGAGTGCTAGCGCGCGGGCGATGCCGATGCGCTGCCGCTGCCCGCCGGAGAACTCACTGGGGTAGCGGTTGTAGTGCTCGGGGTTGAGCCCGACCACCTCGAGCAGCTCCTGCACCCGGCCGATCACCTTGTTCTTCGGCATCGTGCCGTGCACGATGATCGGGGTGCCGATGATCGTTCCCACGGTGTGCCGGGGGTTCAGCGACGAGTAGGGGTCCTGGAAGATCAGCTGGATCTCGCGCCGGTAGGGCAGCATCTCTTTCGACGACAGATGACCGTACTCGTTCCCCTCGAACTTCATCGTGCCCGACGTCGGTTCGTACAGCCGGGTGATGACCCGGCCGGTGGTGGTCTTGCCACATCCGGACTCCCCCACCAGGCCCAGCGACGAGCCCGCCCGGACGGAGAGCGAGACACCGTCGACCGCCTGCACCTGCCCGATCGTCCGCTTGATGACGCCGGAGGACTTGACCGGGAAGTACTTGACGAGATCGGTCACCTCCAGCAGGGGGGGCTGGTCCGTCGTGGCGCTGCTCTGCTCGGTCAAAAGATCTCCTCCTTGACCTCGGTCTCGTACACCGAGTCAGGGTCCGGCAGGTGGCACCGCGTGAGGTGGTCGTGGTTCACGCCCTTGCGCAGGTCCGGCAGCTCGGTCTCGCAGCGATTGTCAGGCACCTTGTCGACATGCCGGCACCGCGGGTGGAAGGCGCAGCCCGTGGGAGGGTCGAGCAGACTGGGCGGGGTGCCGGGGATCGGGACCAGCGGCTTGGCCGTGTCGCCGGCGACGTCGGCGATGCTGCCGAGCAGCCCCCAGGTGTACGGCATCTCCGGCTTGACGAGGATCTGCTTGGTCACCCCCTTCTCGACGCACCGGCCGGCGTACATCACCAGCACCTCATCGGCGACCTCGGAGATCACGCCGAGGTCGTGGGTGATCATGATCACGGCGGAGCCGAACTCCTTCTGGAGGTCCTGAATCAGGTCGAGGATCTGCGCCTGCACCGTCACGTCGAGGGCGGTGGTCGGCTCGTCGGCGATGAGCAGCTTCGGGTTGTTGACCAGCGCCATCGCGATCATGGCGCGCTGGCGCATTCCGCCGGAGAACTGGTGCGGGAAGTCGTCGACCCGGCGGTCCGGCTGCGGGATCCCGACCCGGTCGAGCATCTCGATCGCGCGGTTGCGGGCGGTCTTCTTGCTGACGTTGTGGTGCAGCCGGTAACCCTCGACGATCTGCTTGCCGACCGCGTAGAACGGGTGCAGCGCGGTCAGCGGGTCCTGGAAGATCATCGCGACCTCGTTGCCGCGGACCTGACGCATCGTCGAGGCCGATGCCCCGATGATCTCCTTGCCGTCGACCCGGATCGACCCAGACAGTCGACTGCGTTTCACGTCGTGCAGGCCGAGCACCGCCATCGACGAGACGCTCTTGCCAGAGCCGGATTCGCCGACGATGCCCAGCGTCCGCCCCAAACCGACGGTGTACGACAGGTCTGACACCGCCTGCACGAGACCGTCGTAGGTGGGGAACTGCACGGTCAGGTTCTCGACGACGAGGAAAGGCTCTGTCTCCGAACCCGCTGAAGCGACCGCGGTCGGCTCCTCGTCGGTCAGCGTCTCGGTCATCCCAGCCTCACTCTCGGGTCGAGGAAACTGTAGATCACGTCGACGATGAGGTTGGCGGTGACCACCAAGATGGCGGTGACCAAGACGACCGCTGTGAGCACGGGGAAGTCGACCGGTGCGATCGCCTGGAGGCCGTAGTTGCCGACGCCGTCGATTTCGAAGATACGCTCGGTGAAGATCGTGCCCGACAGCAAGAACGCGAAGTCCAGGCCGAAGATCGTGACGACGGGAACGATCGCCGCGCGCAGCCCGTGCTTGAAGATCACCTTGTTCCGTGACACCCCCTTCGCCGCCGCGGTGCGGGCATAGTCCTCCCCCAGTGCCTCGACCATGGCGCCCCTGCTGAAGCGGGCGTAGACGGTGGACTGGGCGATACCGAGCACGAGCCAGGGCAGCAGCAGGCCGCTGATTGTCTTCACCGGATTGTCGGTGATCGGGAAGTAGCCGGTGGTGGGGAAGACGCTCCACTGGAGTGTCAGGAAGATCCAGGCCATCAGACAGAGCACGTAGTACGGCACCGAGCTCACCAGCAGGCTGCTGCTGACAAGTGCGCGGTCGGCGAAGGTTCCTCGCCATCTGGCCGCAAGAGACCCGGCCACGACGCCCAGGAATACGTAGATCGCCGCTCCGCCGAGGGCCAAGGAGATGGTCGCCGGGTACTTGTCCATGAGCTGCTTGCGCACCTCCTGCCGGGAGGTGTAGGAGATGCCCAGACACGGCGCTTCGCATTCGTACGTGCCGCCCGCGACGATGGTGCGGTCGACGAAGAGTCCCTTGACGAACGTGCCGTAGGCGGTGAAGACGCTCTGGTCGAGGCCCAGCGACTTCTCCAAGAGCGCCTGCCGCTCCGCGGTGCACCTCCCGTTGGCGTTGCAGATCTGCGCCGCCGGGTCGGTCGGGCCCAAGAAGAAGACCGCGAAGACGATCATCGACGTCAACACGACGACGAGGAACGCCGCGACGACGCGGCGCACGATATAGCCGAACATGCCAGGCACCTACTCCCGGTCTCGGTCGTGGGGTGGACCCCACTAAGGGCCCACCCCACGAACCTGCCTCATGCCACTCGATCAGGTCAAGCGACCTACTCCGAGATGAACATGTTCTTCATGGTCGGCAGACCGAAGGTCGGGTCGACCTCGAAGCCGCCGATCTTCGACCCGCGCATCATCGCGACACCGCCGTAGGCGGTCACGAAGACCGGGAACCACTCTTCCTGAAGCTTCATGTCGAGCTTGTTCCACTCCGCCGGCTGCTCCGTCAGGTCCAGCTGAAGGATGCGGTCGATCTCCTTGTCGAACTCGGGCTCGGAGAATGCGGCGTAGTTAGCGCCGAGGCCCTCCTCCTCGAGGTTGGTCGTCTCGAACACCGGCGGGAACCAGGAACCGCCCGACGGCCAGTCCGAGCACCATCCGCCAGAGCGGACGTTGACCTTCGTGGCGGGATCCGAACGCAGCGTCGAGTAGTCCGCGATGGTGGTGGCGAACGGCTTCGGCACGAAGCCGGCCTCCTCGAGCCCCTTCACGATCTGTTCCGTCGCCGCCACGTACGTTGGGTCGTCCGTGATGGCCAGGAACGAGATCTCGTACTCGCCAGGTGCGTACCCGGCCTCCTTCAGCAGCTCCTTGGCCTTCTCGGGGTCGGTGGTGCCGATCTCGTGGTCCGGGAGCGGGTTGAACTCCTCGCGGCCGGGGATGCCCGGCGGCATGATGTTCGTGCCGTAGGAGTTGGTGACGCCGATGATCGCGCCGGAGGCTTCGAGGGCCGCCTCGTACGGGTACGCGTAGGCCAGTGCCTGGCGGACCTCGATCTCCGTGATCTCGCGGTAGTCGGGGTACCACATGAACGTGCACGGGTCAGTGCCGATCGTCAGCCGGTCGGCGGCCTCCTCCTTCGCCTCCAAGAAGTTGGCGGCCTGGATGTTGTCGTACGTGAACGTCGTCTGACCCTCGCCCTCGTCGGCGAGCATGATCGCGTCGATCTTGGCGGAGTCGTCGTCGAAACTCATGTCCCACTTGTCGACGTACTGGTGCCGACCGGGATCGGTGTCGGCGTCCCAGTGCGGGTTCTTGACCAGCGTCAGGGCCTTCTCCGGTGTGTACTGGTCGAACATGTACGGCCCGGTCGCCCACGGGTGCAGCGCGTAGTCGGCGGGGTTGCTGACGTCACCCTCGGGAATCGGGCTGATCGCCGGGAACGCGCCCCAGTACGGCATGTCGGGGAACGGGGCGGACATCTTCAGCGTCAACGTCATGCCGTCGACCTCGATGCCCTTGTAGTCGGTGCCCGACTTGTACGGGCCCTTGTAGGTGTCGCCGTCGAGGAAGTAGTCGTTGCTGTAGGCGGCGCCCTCGGGGAACGACGCGCGGTCGAACGACCGCATAATGCCGAAGGCGACGTCTTTGGCGGTGACCTCTTGGCCGTTCTCGAACTTGACGCCGTCGCGGATCGTGAACTCCCACTCGGTGAAGTCCTTGTTCGGTGTGCCCAGGTCGGTGGCGAGGTCGGGGACCAGCACCATGTCGCCGGTCGCGTCGTCTCGCACGTACTGGGTCAGCGAGCGGACGACCAGGTTTTGCAGGATCGCCGCCGTGTTGGTGTAGTACGCCTCGGACGGGTCCATCGAGTTCAGGCCGGAGGCGCTGATCACCGTGACGGTGCCGCCCTCTTGCGCGCCTTCGATCTCGGGCGCGGGCGCCTGCGCGGTCGGGTCCTTGCCCGCGCCGGCCGCTCCTTGGGGCCCCGCAGATGTCTCTTCGCCGACGCCGTTGCCGTCGGTGCCGCCGGTGCCGCCCGTGCCGGTCGGGTCCCCTGAGCCGCCACATGCGGCGAGGGCCATCAACGCGACGGTGGAGACGGCGATGATCGGTTTCTTCAACCGCATGTTCTTCCCACCCTTTCTGAGGTTGGTTGTGCAATCCATCGATGAAGTCATCGACGAGTCTTGGGGTCGAAGGCGTCTCGCACCGAGTCGCCTAGGAGGTTGAGGGCGACCACGAGCACCATGATGGTGACGACGGGCGCCCAGAGATACAACGGATAGTTGCTGTAGAAGGGGTACGCGACATTGATCGTCTGCCCCAGCGACGGAATACCCGTGATACCGATGCCGAGGAACGAGAGCCCTGCCTCTGCCGCGACGTACGCCGGCAGGCTCAACGAGAACGCGACCACGATCGGCGCGACCAGGTTGGGGAGCAGCTCCTTGAAAAGGATGCGCCGGGTCGGCACCCCGATCACCTGAGCCGACTGGACGAACTCACGCTCGCGCAGCGACAGCACCTCGCCGCGGATGAGCCGGGCCAGCGCCATCCAGCCGAAGATGACGAGTATCGCGATCAGCGAGAGCACCGACGCGTACTTCAAGGCGTCGGCGTTGGTCGCGAACCGGCTGACGATGATCGGAGACAGCGACAGCGCGCCGAGGATGAACGGGAACGACAAGAACGTGTCGATGATGAACGAGATGACCTTGTCGAGCCAGCCGCGGGCGAATCCGGCGATCAGCCCGACCACCACGCCGATCACGGTGCTCAACACGGCCGCGGCGGTGGCGACCCCGAGCGAGGTGCGCAGCCCGTAGAGCAGCCGCGCCGTGTTGTCGTAGCCTGTGCTCGGCTCCAGGCCGAGCGGGTGTGCCCAGGTGAACGGGTAGTAGGGCGGCCCGACCGCCGGGTATCCGAGCTCGATCAGCGCCGCGGTGTCCGTGCATGTCTCGTCCGGGCAGAGGTTCCACAGGCTCGTGATCACCGGCGCCAGCAGGGCCAGCACGACCAACACGAAGACGGCGGCAGCCGCGACGACCGCCACCTTGTCCGATCGCAACCGGTCGAAGACGATCCGCATCGGCGAACGGCCATGGATCCGCTTGCCGTCGACGACAGGCGCCTCGTCGGCTGCGCCGTGCCCGAGGGTCTCCAAGCCAGTTACGGTCATGGTTGCCTTTCGTCGTCTGCCGGCTGTTGTGAGCCGTGGGGGACTCTAATCGACGATTGGTCGCAGTACGGGACAGGTCGGGTAACGATCTGGGAACACCTGCCGTCAGCGACGCTGCTCCGGCTCGGCTTCCACGTCGTCCGGTACGGCGTCCACGCCGGCTTCGGTCCGCTGGGCGGCCGTGATCGGGCTGGGCGCCCCGGTGAGCGGGTCGGCGCCAGACGCGGTCTTCGGGAACGCGATGACGTCTCGGATCGACTCGGCGCCGGCGAGCAGCGCGCAGAGCCGGTCCAGGCCCAGCGCGATGCCGCCGTGCGGCGGCGGCCCGTACCCGAACGCCTCCAGCAAGAAGCCGAACTGGCTCGCGGCCTCCTCGCGGCTCAGTCCGATGACGTCGAAGACCCGCTGCTGCATATCCGAGCTGTGGATGCGGATCGAGCCGCCACCGATCTCCGACCCGTTGAGCACGATGTCGTAGGCCTGCGAGAGCGCGTTGGCAGGCCTCTCGTGGAAGGTCGCCGCCGAGTCGTCGGTGGGCGCCGTGAACGGATGGTGGATCGCGGTCCAGCGCTGCCCTGCGCCGTTGTCGACGGACTGAAACATCGGGGCGTCGACCACCCAGACGAACTCCCATGCGGCGCGGTCGACCAGCCCGCACCGCTGGCCCACCTCCAGCCGAGCAGCGGCAAGCAGCCCCAGTGCGTCGTCGCGCCTGCCCGCGGCGAAGAACACACAGTCTCCCGGCGACGCCCCCGCATGCTCGACGAGGCCGGCTCGTTCCTGCTCCGACAGGTTCTTGGCCACCGGCCCCCCGAGCTCGCCTGCCGCGCCGACCAGGACGTAGGCGAGCCCCTTGGCGCCGTGCGACCGGGCCCAGTCCTGCCAGCCGTCGAGCTCCTTTCGCGCCTGCGCGGCGCCACCCGGCATGACGACCGCGCCGACGTGGAAGTCCGCATCCGCCCCCTTGAAGATCCGGAACGGGGTGTCGGCGAAGTACCGGGTGAAGTCCACGAGCTCGACACCGAACCGCAGGTCCGGGCGGTCGGTGCCGAAGCGACGCATCGCCTCGGCGTACGTCAGCCGCGGGATCGGCAGCGACAATTCGTGGCCGACTACCTCTTGCCACAGTCGAGCCAGCAGGCCCTCTACCAGCGCTTGCACGTCCGCGGCGGAGCAGAAGCTCATCTCGACGTCGAGCTGGCTGAACTCCGGCTGGCGGTCAGCGCGGAAGTCCTCGTCGCGGAAGCATCGGGCGATCTGGAAGTACCGCTCCAGCCCGGCCACCATCAACAGCTGCTTGAACAACTGCGGCGATTGCGGCAGCGCGTACCAAGAGCCCGGCTGCAGCCGCACCGGCACCAGGAAGTCGCGTGCGCCTTCCGGGGTCGACTTGGTCAGGTACGGCGTCTCGATGTCGAGGAAGTCGTGCTCGGCCATGACGTCGCGGATGATCCGGGTGACCTTGGCCCGCAGCCGCAGATTCGCCGCCATGTCGGCACGGCGCAGGTCGAGATAGCGGTGCTTGAGCCGGATCTCCTCGTTGACCGGAGTCGCGTGATGCTCCTCGACGGGGAACGGCAGCGGCGCCGACTCACTGAGCACCTCGACCACGGAGACGACGACCTCGATGTCGCCGGTGGGCAGGTTCGGATTGGCGTTGCCCGCCGGCCGCTCGGCCACCTCGCCCACCACGCGCAGGCAGAACTCCGAGCGCAGTGGCCGGGCGGTCTCCTCGTCGCGGATCACCACCTGCGCGATCCCGCTGCCATCGCGCAGGTCGATGAACGCCACCCCGCCATGGTCGCGCCGACGCGCCACCCAGCCCGCCAACGTGACGGTCTGCCCGATGTGCTCGGCCCGCAGGCCGCCTGCGTCGTGACTTCGGATCACGTGCTCTGCCCCTCGCTGCTCACTGTGTTGATCACCTGTGGCCGCAGGTCCTCGATGGGTGGTGCCCAGCTGCGGGCGTCCGCCGCGATCTGCTCGCCGCTGCGGATGTCCTTCACCTGGTCGGGCTCGTCGTCACCCGGGAACCACACGAACGGGATGCCCCTGCGGTCGGCGTACCGGATCTGCCGACCGTACTTCTGCGGGCTCACGGCGACCTCGGTCGGGATGCCCCGAGCGCGCAGCTGTTGCGCGATGGCGTCGCTGGCCGGGCGCGACGCCTCGTCGACCAGGGCGACCAGCACGGCGGACGGCACCGAGCGACTGCTCGACAGCAGCCCGCGCTGGAGCAGGGGCACCAGCGTGCGGGAGATGCCGAACGAGATCCCGACGCCCGGGTACGTCGTTCTGCCATCCGTCGCCAGCGCGTCGTACCGGCCGCCAGCGCCGACCGCGCCGAGCGACTCGTAGCCGGACATGTTGATCTCGAAGACTGTGCCGGTGTAGTAGTCGAGGCCACGCGCGATGCGCAGGTCGGCCTCCACCGAGAACCGCTCGTTCGCCGCGGCAGCGCAGCCGTCCAGCACCGCGGCCAACTCGCCAAGTCCGACATCGAGCAGCTCGTGTCCGACCCCCAGCGCATGGACCCGCTCGACGAACGAGGTGTCGGATCTTCGGATGGTCGCAAGCGCGAGGCACTGCTCCGCCTGGTGCGCCGACATGCCCGCGTCTGCCACCAGCATGGCCCCTACCTTCTCGGGCGGCAGCTTGTCGAGCTTGTCGATGACTCGCATCGCGGCGCCAGGGTCGTGAGCGCCGATGCCGCGGTAGAAGCCCTCGATGAGCTTGCGGTTGTTGATCTGCAGGCTCAGGTGCGGCAGCGGCAGCGCCGCGAGCGCCTCCGCCAGCACCCGGGCCGCCTCGACGTCGAAGTGGAACGGCAGCTCGTCCTTGGCGATGATGTCGATGTCGGCCTGGGTGAACTCCCGGAAGCGTCCCTCCTGCGGCCGCTCCCCCCGCCAGACCCGCTGGATCTGGTAGCGGCGGAACGGGAACTCGAGCCTGCCGGCGTTGTCCAGCACATAGCGAGCGAACGGAACCGTCAGGTCGTAGTGCAGGCCGACCCCCGAATCGGAGGTGTCGTCGTCGGACTGCAGCCGACGCAGCACGTAGACCTCCTTGTCGATCTCACCCTTGCGCAGCAGCACGTCGAGCGGCTCGACGGCGCGCGTCTCGATGTTGGCGAAGCCGTGCAGCTCGAACGTCGCGCGCAGCTGGTCGATGACGGCCAGCTCCGCGTTGCGCTGGGCCGGCAGCAGCTCGGGGAAGCCGCTCAGCGACGTCGGCGTGCTCATCGGCTCTCGGTGCCCGCGGTGGTCGGGAGGCCGGTGAGGTAGGGGTTGGTGGCGCGTTCGCGTCCGATGGTGGTCTGCGGGCCGTGCCCGGGGAGCACGACGACCCGGTCGTCGAGCGGCAGCACCTTGGCGGCGAGGCTGCGCAGCATGGTCGGGTGGTCCCCTCCCGGCAGGTCGGTGCGGCCGATCGAGCCGGCGAAGAGCAGGTCGCCTGCGAACATCAGCTCGGGCACGTCGCCGTCGTCGTACGCCGACCGGAACGTGACCGACCCCGGTGTGTGGCCGGGCGCGTGGTCGACCGCGAACTCCAGACCGGCGAGCTTCAGTGTCTCGCCGTCGGCGACCTCACTCACCTGGTCCGGCTCGGAGAACGTGTAGTCACCCCCCAGCAGCATGGTCGCGGACTCAGCAGAGATCCCCGCCATCGGGTTGCTCAGCAGATGGCGGTCGTCGGGGTGGATGTAGGCCGTCGACTCATACGCGCCGGCGACCGGCGTCACACAGAACATGTGGTCGATATGGCCATGCGTCACCAGCACCGCCGCGGGGCGCAGCCGGTGCTCGCGGACGGCATCGGCGACGCCGTCCGCGGCGTTCATACCCGGGTCGATGACGACACACTCCTCGCCGGGTCCGGCCGCCACGACGTAGCAGTTCGTCTCCCAAGGCCCGGTGGGGAAAGCAGTGATGAGCATCCGGGTACCCTACCGAGCGTGGCGTCGGCACAGCACAGCATGGTCACGATCTGCGTACCGCGTTCGACGTACGCGTACCGACTCCTAGACTGAGCAGCCGATCCGTAGTCCAGCGGCGACCAGTCCAACGGCGATCGGGCGTGTCGCGGAGGTATGAGTGGTCACGAGCAAGCAGCGTCAACGCCAGCTGGCGCGAGCAAGGTGGGAACGCCAACGATCACGTCGGGCGGCGCAGGCCAGGCGCAGGCGGCGGATCGCCATCGTTGTCGGCGTCATCGGCGGTCTCGTCGCGGCGGCTCTGCTGGTGTGGCTGGTGCTCTCCTTGAACGAGTCCGACGAGGTGCCGAACCCCGAGCCGACGGTTCCCGGCGATCCGGGCTTCAGCACCGACCTGCTCACTCCCAGCAGCAACCCCCCGACCCAGGGGGACCGATGAGCGACGGCGAGGGTGGCGGGGCCAGCGACTTCGGCCGAGTCGACGGCGACGGGAACGTCTACGTGCAGACAACCGCGGGAGAGCGGGTCGTCGGCCAGTGGCCCGACGGCGACCCGGAGGCGGCACTCGCGTTCTACCGCAAGCGGTACGACGGTCTGGTGGTGGAGGTCGACCTGCTCGAACGGCGCATCGGGGCCGGCGCCTTGTCGCCCGAGGACGCGGCCAAGACGGTGGCGAAGGTCCGAGGCCAGGTGGTCGAGGCCCAAGCGGTCGGCGACCTGGACGCCCTGGCCGCCCGGCTGGACTCGCTGGCGCCGCTGATCGAGCAGCGCCGGGAGAAGCGCAAGGCCGAGCGGGCAGCCAAGGCCGAGGAGTCCAAACAGGCGAAGGAGCGGATCGCCACCGAGGCGGAGCGGCTGGCGAGCGGCGCCGACTGGCGGGGCGGCGCGGACAAGCTGCGCGAGCTCCTGGGCACCTGGAAGGGTCTGGCCCGGATCGACAAGCCCACCGATGATGCGCTGTGGCATCGGTTCTCGACGGCCCGTACGACGTACACCCGTCGACGCAAACAGCACTTCGCCGAGCTCAACGAGACTCGGGAGGTCTCCCGCGTCGCGAAGGAGAAGCTGGCCGCCGAGGCGGAAGGGCTGGCGTCGTCGACCGACTGGGGTGCGACCACGCTGGCCTATCGCGACCTGATGGCCCGATGGAAGGCGGCCGGTCCGGCGCACAAGAGCATCGACGACGAGCTGTGGAAGCGCTTCCGGGGCGCCCAGGACACGTTCTTCGGGGCACGGAACGCCGCCAACGCCGAGGTCGACAAGGAGTACGCCGCCAACGCCGAGACCAAGCGCGGCCTGCTGACCGAGGCCGAGAAGCTGGCACCGGTGACGGACCCGCGTGCCGCCCGAGAGGCGTTCCGAGAGCTGGCCGAGCGGTGGGACGCGGCGGGGAAGGTGCCCCGAGACGACATGAAGGAGCTCGAGGGGCGCTTCAAGAAGGTCGAGCAGGCGGTCCGGGGCGCCGAGGACGACCGGTGGCGCCGTTCGAACCCGGAGGCGCACGCCCGCGCCGACGAGACGGTGGCGAAGCTCGAGGCGGCCATCGCCTCCTTGATCGCCGACCTCGAGGCGGCGGAGGCGGCGGGCAACACCAAGGCGTCAGAACAGGCCCGCGCCGACATCGCCGCCCGCCAGTCCTGGCTCGACCAGGCAAGGAAGTCCCGCACCGAGTTCGCCGACTGACCCGCCTGCTCCGCCAGCCCCGCCAGTGGCGAAGCCTCCCTGTCCTCCCTCCGTGAAATGCGGGAAACCTGTGGTCTGAAACCGCCTTGGGCTGCAAGTTTCCCGCAACCAGCGGGGCGGCTACTGGGTGACGCGGTAGGCGTCGAAGACGCCGTCGACCGTGCGGATGGACTTGAGCACATGGCCCAGGTGCGCCGGGTCGGCCATCTCGAACGTGAACCTGCTCTTGGCCACCCGGTCCCGCGTCGTCGCCACTGACGCGGACAAGATGTTGACATGGATGTCGGAGAGCACCCGGGTGATGTCGCTCAGCAACCGGGCGCGGTCCAGCGCCTCGACCTGGATCGCCACCAAGAACATCGACTGCGACGTCGGCGCCCACTCGACCTCGACCATCCGACCTGGCTGGGTGGACAGGCTCTTGAGGTTCGTGCAGTCGCCGCGGTGCACCGAGACGCCCGCGCCCTGGGTGACGAAGCCGACGATCGTGTCGCCCGGCATCGGCGTGCAGCAGCGGGCCAGCTTGACCCAGACGTCGGAGAGCCCCTTGACGATGACGCCGGCGTCCCCGCGCGGCGACTTCTTACGGCGCTGCCGCTCGGTGGTGAGTGTGACCGTCTCGGCCGCCTCCTCGGCGGCCGCCTCGTCACCGCCGAAGAGCTCGAGCACGCGTTTGACGACCGCCTGCGCCGTGGTGTTGCCCTCCCCCACGGCCGCGTACAGCGCGGTGACGTCGGAATGGTGGAGGTCGGCCGCGACGAGTGACAGCGTGTCGTGGGTGAGCATCCGCTGCAGAGGCAGCCCCTCGCGGCGCATCAGCTTCGCCAGCGTGTCCTTGCCGCGCTCGATCGCCTCCTCGCGACGTTCCTTCGTGAAGAACTGTTTGATCTTGTTGCGGGCGCGTGGGCTCTTGACGAACGACAGCCAGTCGCGGCTCGGCCCGGCGTGTTGGGCCTTGGACGTGAAGATCTCGACCACGTCTCCGTTGTCAAGCTGGGACTCCAGCGGGACCAGCCGGCCGTTCACCCGGGCTCCGATACAGGCGTGGCCGACCTCGGTGTGGATCGCGTAGGCGAAGTCGACCGGCGTCGATGCCGTCGGCAGCGCGATCGCCTCCCCGCGGGGGGTGAAGACGTAGACCTCGGTCGAGTTGATCTCGAAGCGCAGCGAATCGAGGAACTCGCTGGGGTCCTGCGTCTCCTTCTGCCAGTCCATCAGCTGGCGCACCCAGGCCATGTCGCTGTTGGTGCTCTGCCCGCTTGCCAGCGTCTTGTCGGTGTCGACGACACCCCGGCCGGCTTCCTTGTACTTCCAGTGCGCCGCCACGCCGTACTCTGCCCGGCGGTGCATGCTGAAGGTGCGGATCTGCAGCTCCACCGGGCTCCCGGTAGGCCCCATGACCGTGGTGTGCAGGGACTGATACATGTTGAACTTCGGCATCGCGACAAAGTCCTTGAACCGCCCCGGCACCGGGTTCCACCGCGCGTGCAGCACACCGAGCACCGCGTAGCAGTCGCGCAGCGACTCCGTCAGCACCCGGATGCCGACCAGGTCGTAGATGTCGGCGAAGTCGCGGCCGCGCACGATCATCTTCTGGTAGATCGAGTAGTAGTGCTTGGGTCGCCCGGTGACGGTCGCCTTGATCTTCGAGGCGCGCAGATCGGACTGGACCTGGTCGATCACGGTGGCGAGGTACTCGTCGCGAGCCGGCGCTGCCTCGGTGACGAGGCGGACAATCTCGTCGTACACCTTGGGGTGCAAGGTGACGAAGGCAAGATCCTCCAGCTCCCACTTGACGGTATTCATGCCGAGCCGGTGGGCCAGCGGCGCGTAGATCTGCAGGGTCTCACCGGCGACCCGCTCCCGCTTCTCCGCAGACAGGAAGCGCAGTGTGCGCATGTTGTGCAGGCGGTCGGCCAGCTTGATGACGAGGACGCGGATGTCCTTGCTCATCGCCACGATCATCTTGCGGATCGTCTCGGCCTGGGCGGAGTCGCCGTACTTGACCCGGTCGAGCTTGGTGACGCCGTCGACGAGCTGGGCCACCTCGTCGCCGAAGTCGACGCGCAGCTGCTCGAGGCTGTAGGCGGTGTCCTCCACGGTGTCGTGCAGCAGCGCAGCGCACAGGGTGGGGGGCGTCATACCCAGCTCGGCGAGGATCGAGGCGACAGCGAGCGGGTGGGTGATGTAGGGGTCGCCGCTCTTGCGCGTTTGACCCTGGTGGCAGCGGTGGGCGATCTTGTAGGCCCTCTCGATCGGCCCCATGTCGGCCTTCGGGTGGGTGTTGCGCACCACCCGGAAGAGCGGGTCGAGCACCGGGTCGGCGGAGGCGGCGCGGCCTATCCTCGCCAGCCGGGTGCGCATCCGCGTGGGCGCAGCCGTGTTCTCGGTCGCAGCCGAGTCCTCTTCAACCGAGGTGAGGACTTCGTCGGGCACCCAGCCTCCTGACCACTCGCGCAAAACACCAGTCTACGGCGTGACCGCAAGTCGGGTGGCGCGGCGTTGCGCCGCCGTCCGGTGGGGCGGTCAGACGGTGAGCAGGGCGTGTACCGGCGTGCCCTTGACCCTGTCCCGGCCGCACAGGAAGCCCAGCTCGATCAGCACTGCAACGTTCGAGACAGTGGCGCCGGCCTGGCCGAGCAGCTTGCCCGTAGCGTCGACGGTCCCACCGGTCGCGAGCACGTCGTCGATGATGAGCACCCGGTCTCCTTCGGTGAAGGCGTCTTGGTGCACCTCGAGAGTCGCCTCGCCGTACTCGAGTGCGTACGCCTCCTGGTAAGTCGCCCCGGGCAGCTTGCCCGCCTTGCGGACTGGCACGAAGCCGGTGCCGAGGGCCAACGCCACCGGCGCGGCCAAGATGAAGCCGCGCGCCTCGATCCCGACGACCTTGTCGACGACCACGGCTCCTGACTCGTCGCGCCCATACGCGGCCAACGCCTCCACCACCAGCACGAAACCGTCGTGGTCGGCGAGCAGCGGTGAGATGTCCTTGAAGACGATCCCCGGCTTGGGGAAGTCCGGCACGTCGCGGATCAGTGTCGACAGGAGCGCGTCGAGGTCCCTCCCCCGACCAGACGTCATCGCCGCTTGCCTCGCTGTGACCGGGCCTGCCGCTGCGGCTGGGCCCGCTTGCTGGCCGCGCTGCTGCGTGGTCGAGCCGCCGCCTGGGTGGCGACGGCGCCCGCCGGGGCGGGAGAAGCGCCGTCGTCCGCCGTCGCCGCTGACTTCTCGGCCGCCCTGGCCTGGTCGCGTTCGGAGGCGGTACGGCGGGCGGTGACCCGCTTGGACTGCGCCACCATCGCCGGCTCTCGCATCTTCAGCTGTGCCAGCAGCGGTGTGGCGATGAAGATCGAGGAGTAGGCGCCGGCGGCCATGCCGACGAACAGCGCGAGTGCGAGGTCCTTGAGGGGACCGGACCCGAGCTGGAAGGCGCCGACGTACAAGATCGCGCCGACCGGCAGCAGCGCGGCGATCGACGTGTTGATCGACCGGACCAGCGTCTGGTTGACGGCCAGGTTTGCTGCTTGGCTGTAGGTGTGGCGCGTCGACGTGTTGATGCCGCGGGTGTTCTCGCGCACCTTGTCGAAGACGACGACGGTGTCGTAGAGCGAGTAGCCCAAAATCGTCAGCAGGCCGGTCACCGTCGCCGGCGTCACCTCGAAGCCCGTGAGCGCGTAGACACCGACCGTGATCAGCACGTCGTGGGCGAGTGCGACGATCGCCGAGACCGACATCCGCCATTCGCGGAAGTAGGCCCAGATGAAGAGCACGACGAGGACCACGAACACCAGCAGGCCGAGCAAGGCCTTCTCGGCGATCGTCGCGCCCCAGGTGGGGCCGATCGAGGTGGGGTTGACCTCGGTGGCGCCGGCGTCTCCGATGGCCGCGGCCACCGCGTCCCTCTCGTCGGTCGTCAGCGGCTCAGTCTGCACCCGGATCGCGTCGGTTCCGGAGGAGACGACGACCGGGTTGGCGGCCGCCTCGATCTCGGTCGCGACGACCGCGTCGGTGACCTCCTCGACCTTGGTGGACGGGTCGGCGATCTGCGCGTTGAACTCGACGCCACCACGGAACTCGATGCCGAAGTTCAGTCCCCGGAAGACGAGGGCGGCGAGCGCCACGAGCACGATCAGGAGCGAGGCGAGGTACCAGGTCTTCCGTCGACCGACGAAGTCGATCGAGACGTCACCGCGGTAGAGCCTCGCTCCCAACTGTGCGGCCTTCGACATCAGGCCTCCCCTCCGGCCGTGCGGGCCTTGGCCGGCAGCGGCCCCATCCCGAGGTGGGCTCGGTCCAGGCCGGACAACTTGTGCCCCTGCCCGAAGAACTTGGTCCGGGCCAACATGGTGACCATCGGCTTGGTGAAGAAGAACACGACGAAGACGTCGATCAAGGTGGTGAGCCCGAGCGCGAACGCGAAGCCCTTGACGACGCCGATGGCGAAGATGAACAGCACCACCGCTGCCAGCAGCGCCACGGCGTCGGCGGCGAGTATCGTCGCTCGCGCGCGCGTCCAGCCGGTCTCGACCGACGTACGCAGCGTCCTTCCGTCGCGCACCTCGTCGCGCAGCCGCTCGAAGTACACGATGAAGGAGTCGGCCGTGATGCCTACCGCCACGATCAGGCCGGCGATGCCGGGCAGCGTCAAGGTGAAGCCGTAGGCCTCGCCGAGCAGCAAGATGCTGGCATAGACCATCAGGCCGGCGATCAGCAGCGAGGCGATGACGACCAGACCGAGGCCGCGGTAGTAGAACAGGCAGTAGGCCACCACCAGGAGCAGGCCGACGGTGCCGGCGATGATGCCCGCCCGCAGCTGGTTGCCGGCCAGCTCCGGGCCTTCGTTCGAGCTGCCCTGGATCTGGAAGGTCAAGGGCAGCGCGCCGTACTTCAACGAGTTGGCCAGGCTGGAGGCGGACTCCTGGGTGAACGGGTCTTCAACACTGCCGGAGATCTCGGCCCGGCCGCCGGTGATCGGCTGCTCGTTCTCCGGCGCGGAGAGCACCTCGCCGTCGAGCACGATCGCCAACTGCTGGCCGGTGCCCGCGATGCGGGTGGTCACCTCGCCGAACGCGTCGGCGCCCTCGCCGTCGAACTCCACGTTCACGACGTAGTTCACACTCTGCTGCGGGATGCCGGCGCTGGCGTCGCTGACCTGAGTGCCCTCCACCATCGAGGGGCCGAGCAGGTAGCGGAGGCCGTCCTCGTCGCACGCCAGCAGCGGCTGACTCGGGATGTCGATCTGGGTGCTCGCCTGCTCCCCTTCGCCGGGACACCGGAAGTTCGCCAGCTTGGCCTGCCACTCTGGCGGCGGCTGTTGGGTCCAGGCGTAGGGGTCGGTGATCTGCTCGAGGTCGGGCGGCAGCAGCGCCGTCGGTGGCCCGGTGGGCACCGGCACGGTCGGGTCGGACTCGGTCTGCGGCCCGGTCGTCTCGGCGGGCGGTTCCGTCGGCGTCGCCGTCTCGGTCGGCGGCCCGGTCGTCTCGGCGGGTCCGCTGCTCTCGACCGGATCTGTTGGCGTCGTCTCGGCGTCGGGTGACGGAGTCGGCGTCTTGTCGGTGAACCAGTCGGCGAGGGCGCGGTTCCTGCCTGTCGGCGACCCGTCGCCGGGAGGCCTGATCGTCGGCGCGGTGCCCTGCGTCTGCTCGGGCTGCGTCTGCCCGGGGCTTCCCGGGCTACCCGCTGTCTCGTCCGGATCGCCAGCGGTGCCGTCGGTGGGCCCGGGACTCGTCGTACCCGACGTGTCGGTGGGCGTGGTCGGGGTCCCCGGCGTCGGCTGGGTCGGCACCTGCCCGACCGGCGGCAATATCCCGGCCACCAGCCGGAAGCGCAGCTGCGCCGTGGACCCGATCGAGCGCTCAAGATCGTCGCCGACCTTCCCCGGGATCTCGACGATGATGATGTCGTCGCCCTGAGTCGTCACCTCGGCCTCGGCGACGCCGGCCCCGTTGACGCGGTCGCTGATGATGCCCACGGCCTGGTCGAGCTTCGCCTGGGTGACCCCGCCTTCTTGGGCGCTGGCCTGAAGTGTGATGCGGGTCCCCCCTTGCAGGTCGAGCCCGAGCCTCGGCTTCCAGCTGCCGAGCGCCGCTGCTGCCGCGAACATCGCCGCGATCACCAGCAGGAAGACGACCAGCGTGCGCCCCGGCTGCGACTGCTTGGTCGCCACGTCAGACCGTTCCCCTGCTGGTGCCTTGGTCTGGTGGGTCGTCGTCGCCTTGCGTCGGCTCGGTGCCGGCTGGATCGGCGCTCGCCGCACCGGCATCGGCGGGCTCGTCATGGATGATCTGGGCGACCGCGCCGCGGTGGGTGGTGAGTACGACGCCGGGCGCGACCTCGACGTTCACCCTGTCATCCGCGACTCCGGTGACGTGCCCGAAGATGCCGCTGGTCAACATGACCTCGTCGCCCACCGAGAGCGCCTGCTGTAACGAGGCCGTCGCCTGAGCGCGCTTGCGCGCCGGCCGGATGAAGAGGAGGTACATGAAACCCAACAGCACCGCGATTGGCAGCAACTGCAGCCAGTCGTTCGAACTCACGTGCGTGACTCCTTGGACTCGATCTCGCGCGTGGAGGCAAGCGGACCGACACGACGACACAATCAACAAGGCCGCGGCAAACACGGCCAATGGCGGAGTCTATCTGTACGGCTCGGCAAACCCGAGTCCCGCCCGCTTGCGTAGCCGATTCGTGACGCGCAAGGCTCGTCGTGGGTGCC
>JACCUS010000439.1 GCA_013811715.1 Nocardioidaceae bacterium | reverse complement strand
GGACCCCGCGCCGTCGTGACCGAGAAGTACGGCCTACCCGCCACCAAGATCGCCGGCATGCCGCGCGAGATCGAGATGTTCGCGCACGTGGTCCGACCCAAGCGGGCCGACCCCGCGGACCCGCTTGTGGTCTTCCTGCACGGCAGGCACAGCGACTGCTACGCGGCCGAGACCCCGGTGGACACCAACCGGTACGACTGGCCCTGCCGAAGCCGTGGAAGGGCGGCCTCGTCGGCGTCAGACGGCAGGGTGTCCGAGCCGATCCCGAGTCATCTCGGCTATGACTACGCGCAGCGGCTGCTCGCGAGTCAGGGCTACGTCACCGTCTCGATCGCCGCCAACGGCATCAACGCCCAGGACCACCGGCTCGAGGACGGCGGAGCAGCGGCCCGAGCGACCCTTGTGCGCCGCCATCTGGACCGATGGGTCGAGTGGACGACCAACGGCCGCTACCAAGCCGACATGCGCAACGTGATCCTCGTCGGGCACAGTCGCGGCGGCGAGGGCGTCGACCGCGCCTCGATCGACATCCCGCTCAGCGCGCCCTACCGGATCACCGGCCAGGTGCTCATCGCGCCCACCGACTTCGGCTTCCAGACCGCGCCGTACATCCCGACCGTCACCGTGCTCCCGTACTGCGACGGCGACGTCAGCGACCTCCAGGGCCAGCGCTACACCGACCTCGGCCGCGACCTGACAGACGACGACACCGCATTGCGCAGCTCGGTGCTGGTGATGGGCGCCAACCACAACTTCTTCAACACCGAGTGGACGCCCGGCATCGCTGTGGCGCCTTCCTTCGACGACTGGGGCGGCGACCCGGGAGCCACCTGCGGCCGACGGACCGAGGCCCGCCTCAGCGCGGCCGAGCAGCGCAGGGCGGCCAAGACCTACCTCGCCGGTGCCGTGCAGCTGATGGCCGACGGCAACGACGACGTGCTGCCGATGTACGACGGGAGCCGGGTAGACGTCGCCTCCGCCGGCGACGCCGACATCCGCACCCACGCGATCGGCGGTGGTCGGGAGCTGCGCAAGCCAGGCGTCGGCACGACGCTCGCTCCCGCGGTCGGCGCGGACACTCGCATCTGCGTCGGCAAGTCGTCGGCGCGCGTGGCAACACGCCTGTGCGGCAACGGCGTCGACTCCTACCGGACCCCCCACTGGCCCTCCCACCGTCCAGCGGGTCTGCCGAGCCGCCGTGCGTTCGAGATGCGATGGAGCTCGGCCGGAGACCGCGGCGGGCTGCTGTTCAAGGCTCCGCTGAACCTGAGCACGGCGACCAGCCTCGACCTGCGCACCGTGGTCGACCAGAAGCAGGGCAACGTCCGGCTCGAGGTGCGGCTCCACGACGCGGACGGCGACAGCGTGCTGCTCACCCCGACCGGGAAGGGCTTCCTTCCTGCGCTGCCGGGGGGCGACTTCGGACTGTCCAAGCTGTTGGCCCAGAACCTGCGGGTGCCGCTGGCGGACGTGGCCGGAGTCGACCTCGGCAAGGTGCGAAGGATCGACCTGATCGGCGTCAGCGGCAACGGGCGAATCTGGGTGCTCGACGTGGCCGCCGTCGAACCGGGGCTCGCCGACGTACCCGCCAAGCGGCTGGCCCGGATCTCACTGGGCGACGCACGGGTGAGAGAGGGCGACGGACCCGGCACCAACACCATGCGGGTCCCGTTCCGCATCGACGGCCGGCTGTCGGCGCCCGCGCGACTCGTCGTGCTGGGTCGCAACTACACCGACTTCACGGAGCTGCCCAACGCCCACGTCGAGCTGAAGGCCGGCCAGACCCGCGGCGTCATCAGGTTCCCGTTCCGACCGGATCGCCGTGACGACATCGCCGAGCAGAAGATCGTGGTGAGCGCATACATCGCCGCCGGGCCGATCATGACCCGCGACTACACGGCCCGAGTCACGCTGGTGGACGACGATCCAGCACCGCGGGTGAGCGTCACCCGGGTCGAGTCGCCAGTGGCTGAGGGCGACGTGGCCGGCTGGACGGCGACGTTGTCCCGGCCGGTCGACTACTGGGCGGCCGTTCGCGTCCGGCTCGTGGCCGGGGCGGTGGACGCCCCCCGGCTGACGGTCGGCGACGTGCCGCAGTGGTGGCTGACCAGGCACCTCGGGAAGGTTCCGCCGCTCGCGACCCCGCTGCACAAGACCCGGCCCTACCTGAGCACCTACCTCCGCCCTGGCCGGACAGAGGCGTTCTTCCACATCCCGGTCAAGCGCGACGGAAGGGCAGAAGGTCGGGAGGCGGTGTCACTACGGGTGGCGGTGCGCCACATATCCGACCCCGTCGTACGCACGGTCTTCGTCCGCGACCCGGGCTGAGCTTCGCCGGGGTGACTCCCGGGGCTGCTCGTCGAAGGGCAGCCTCAGGCGAGCAACGACCAGACGGCCGTGAGCGCCTCGTCCAGCGACGACGCCACCACCAACGTCGACTCCGGCAGGTCCCAGCCGTCGAGGGAGACCACGGGTACGCCGGTTCGGACGGCCAGCGCGATCTCGCTGAGCGTCCCCCAGCTGCCCCCGATCGCCAAGACGACCTCGGCGGAGCGCACCAGTAGCCCGTTGCGCAGCTCTCCCAGCCCGGTGGGCAACGCGATAGTCAGGCTCGGGTCGCCGAGGGTGCGGTCGTGGCCGGGCAGCAGCCCGATGCTCATCCCACCCGCGTCAGCGACGCCTTCAGCCGCCGATGCCATCACCCCGCCGAGCCCACCCGTCAGCACGAGCACGTCATGTTCGGCCAGCCACTGCCCGGCCAGCCGGGCGGCCTCGCGGTTCGCACCGGTCGCGGCCTGGTCGGGGCCGACGACCGCCACACACCTTCGCATCCGGCCGTGCCTCAGCTGGCCGCCGACCAGGACGCGTAGTCGGTCGGGGGCTCGTCGTGCTCGATCTGCCGCACGAACTCGTGCACCATCCAGGACCGCACCGATCGCACCTCCGCCGTCGAGGTGAGGGTGAGCAGCTCGCGCTGGTCGCACAACCTGTCCGCCTCGGTGACGACGCGGTGCAGCTCCTTGACGTCCTCGACGAGCTGTATCGGGACCGGCATGTCGATGTCGATCAGGTCCAGGCCCGCGGCGGCAGCGTCCTGGGCGGCGCGTCGGCCGTTGTGCCGGGCGTGGGCGCCGCGCTGCAGCAACGTCTCGATGACACCCGCGAGCCGCGCCGAGGGCCGGTTGTCCGGGTCGGTGTCGATCAGTTGCAGCTCGCGGATGAGCTCGTCGAGATGGTCGTCTTGGCGCAGGCTCAGCCGCACCGGGCAGTTCGCGAGGCGGACCACGCGCCAGTCGACCGGGAGCTCGTCGGAGCGGATAGCCGGCTGCGTCGCCGGGTCGTGGTGCGGCGGCGGTCGCCGTACCGGTTCTGCGTATTCCAGCCCCGCGCCGTCCGGCACTGCGGCGTCATCCGGTTGGCGCAGCTCGGCCCAGATGCGCTTGCCGGCAGGTGTCTCGTCGACTCCCCATGCGCTGGCGACATGGGCCACGATGACGAGGCCGCGCCCGGTGGTCGGCTCGTCGTCGAGGAGAGAAAGGACCGGCTCGTCTCGGGCACCGGGCGCCCCGACCGCCTCGCCGTTCGTGGTGACCAGTTCCCGCTCGGCAAGCTGCACTCCGGTCCGGGCAACCACCGCGCTGGCGGGCACGGTGCCCTGGTCTTCGACGCATACCCGGACCGACTCCGGGCGGCCCTGCACCGACACGTCGAAGTAGCGGCTGCCGCTGTGCAGCGCGGCGTTGGCGGACAGCTCGGTGACACAGACGGCGGCGTCCTCGACGAGCGCGCGACGCCCCCACGACCGGAGTCCGTCGGCCACGAACCGCCGTGCTCCTGGCACGCTCGCCGGGTGGGCGGCGAAGCGCACCCGCAGCTCCGACTCGACGTCGTCCTCACCCTGGCGCGGCACGAGGGCCATCATGCCACCAATCCGGTTACGCTGGCGATGACGAATCCCTCCAGAATGGACCGCCCGCCTGCCGCCGAACTTGCACCCGAGGAGAAGCCCGTGAACCACGGCCAAACCGCGGCCGGGCGACTTGCGGATCTCCTCCGGCCGATCTTCCCCGGCGACGTGCCGGTGCGGATCCGCGCCTGGGACGGCAGCGTCGCTGGCCCGGACAACGCCCCCACGGTGGTGCTTCGCTCACCGGACGCGCTGCGGCGGCTGCTGTTCCATCCTGGCGAGCTGGGAGTGGCCCAGGCCTACGTCACCGGTGAGCTCGACGTCGAGGGCGACCTCCTGGACGGGCTCCGACGAGTGCGGCGAGCGGCCCGCGAGCCGGCCGCAGCCAGCCGGCCCCACCCCCGCACCCTCCTCGAGGGGCTGCGTGTCGCGATCCAGCTCGGCGCCGTCGGCAAGCCGCTGCCCGCCCCGAAGTCGCAGGCCCGTGTCCGCGGGCGCCTGCACAGCCTGCTCCGGGACAGGGCCGCCATCGCGCACCACTACGACCTCTCCAACGACTTCTACGAGCTGATCCTCGACCCGCACATGGCCTACTCGTGCGGCTACTGGACCAGCGAGGACCCGGCGTACACCGGCGCCGACGCGCAACGAGACAAGCTCGAGCTCGTGTGCCGCAAGCTCGGCCTTCGGCCCGGGATGCGGATGCTCGACGTCGGCTGCGGCTGGGGCTCGCTGTCCCTGTACGCCGCCGAGCACCATGGCGTCGACGTCACCGGCATCACACTGTCGGAGCAGCAGCAGGAGTTCGTCGAGAAGCGGATCGCCCAGCGGGGGCTCGCGGGCGTACGGGTGCGGTTGCAGGACTACCGCGACGTGGCCGACGAGCCGTTCGACGCGATCGGCTCGATCGAGATGGGCGAGCACGTCGGCGCCGCCAACTATCCCGCGTTCGTCGCCGGGCTGCACCGGCTGCTCGAGCCTCGGGGGCGGCTGCTGATCCAGCAAATGTCGCGGCGCGACCACCCCGGCGGCGGCCCGTTCATCGAGGCGTTCATCGCCCCTGACATGCACATGCGCCCCGTCGGCGAGACGGTCGCTTTGATCGAGTCGGCGGGGCTGGAGGTCCGCGACGTGCACGCGCTCCGTGAGCACTATGTGCGGACCATCCACGACTGGTATCACACCTTCGAGACGCATTGGGACGACGCCGTCGGCCTGGTGGGCGAGGAGGTGGCGCGGGTCTGGCGGCTCTACATGGTCGGTGCGGCGTTGAGCTTCGAGGAGGGCCGGATGGGCGTCGACCAGATCCTCGCGGTCCGCCCGGCCCACGGTGACAGCGCGATGCCCGCCGTCCGGGCACGCTGATGGCGCGGCGCTCGCTGGTGGGGTGCTGATGGCGGACTTCCCGTGGGGCGACCTCCTCCGCGTGCTGCCGTTCACGTTGGGCGCCGTCGTCGTCGTCCTCGGCGGCACGCTGCTGGTCGCGCTTCGGGTGGGCAGGCACTCGGTCGTGGACGTCGCCTGGGGGCTGGGGTTCGCCACGATCGCGCTCACGTCGTACGTCGTCTCGGCTGGGGAGGGCGACGCCGGTCGCCGGCTGCTCATCGCCGGTTTGACCGTGGCGTGGGGTGTGCGGCTGGCGCTCCACATCGGCGTCCGGCTGCGGGACAAGGGCGAGGATCCGCGGTATGCGGAGCTGCTGGACAAGGCGCCCGGCAACCGAACCAGGTATGCAGTGAGGCGGGTGTACCTCACCCAGGGCCTGGTGATGTGGTTCGTCTCGCTGCCCGTGCAGGTGGCTGTGTTCGTGCCCGACTCGCTCGGTCTGGTCGACTGGCTCGGCGCGGCGGTGTGGCTGGTCGGGTTCGGGTTCGAGGCGCTCGGCGACAGGCAGCTCGCCCGGTTCCGCAACGACCCGGACTCGCGCGGCTTGGTGCTCGACACCGGCCTGTGGCGCTACACCCGCCACCCCAACTACTTCGGTGACGCGACGGTGTGGTGGGGGCTGTGGCTGATCGCAGCCAGCTCGTGGCCAGGAGTCCTGACCGTCCTCTCCCCGGTGGCAATGACGTGGCTGCTGGCGAAGGGCACCGGAAAACCGCTGCTCGAGAAGGACATCAGCCAGCGCCGCCCCGGCTACCCGGAGTACGTACGGCGAACCAGCGGCTTCGTGCCGCTGCCGCCCAAGAGTTGACCCACCCGACGACATCCCCTAGGAAGGCATCGCGATGAAGACGCTCAAAACCGGTGATCAGGCCCCCGACTTCGACCTGCCCACCCAGTCAGGCGAACAACGACGACTCGACTCGATGCTGGCCGACGGCCCGGTCGTGCTGTTCTTCTATCCCGCCGCGTCTACGTCGGGCTGCACCCGCGAGGCCTGCCACTTCCGCGACCTGAAGGCGGAGTTCGAGTCGGCAGGGGCCGCGCGGGTCGGCATCAGCGTCGACGATGTGGCGGCGCTGAAGGGGTTCGCCGACGCAGAGCAGCTCGACTACCCGCTGCTCTCCGACAGCGACGGCGAAACCGCCACCGCCTACGGCGTACGCCGCAAGTACCTCTCACCGGTCAAGCGCGCCACGTTCGTCATCGACCGTGCGCAGGTGATCCGGGAGGTCGTCACCAGCGAGCGCAACTTCACCGTGCACGCCGACAGGGCGCTGGCGGCCGTCCGAGCGCTGTGACAGTCCGGGCAAATCTCCTTCCTCGCCCTCCCCAGCCCGTGCCCTTCCTCGGCCTGCGCCAAGCAGCGGCCAGGAGCCGGGTGCCGCCGATTCTGGTCGGGGGCCGTCTGGTAATGCGAGTAGATGGCGACCGAGCCGCCCGGTTGCGCGATCTTCTCGCAATTGGCAGCGCAACGTCCGGGCTGGTCCCCCGTCTGGCAACCTTTGCCCACCTGATCGTTCCGGCCCGCCGGATGACTTCGTGGAGCTTGGGATCGGTGCTGAATCGGTTGCGCCGGCAGATGTCGGAGCAACGCGGACGTCTTCGACCAGCCGGCGCAAGACGTACGCCGGTTGGCCTTGGAATGGACGAGCGGGCCGAGTTGACTGCCGCGGCGCCAGGCAGACCCGCGGGGAAACTAGGCGTAGTCGTCGCCGGCCTCGTCGAGCACCAGCTCTGCCAACCGGCGCAGGTCGTCGGTCAGCTCCTGCTCGTGCACGGTCACCTCGCGCCCCTCGACGGTGAACACGTAGACGAACCGATCCGGCTGCGGTGTTCCCTTGCCCACGGCGTCGAAGTCGATCC
>JACCUS010000425.1 GCA_013811715.1 Nocardioidaceae bacterium | reverse complement strand
CCGGCAGGTCGTGCAACGAGCCGGAGGGCGACCAACGCGGTGATCAGATCAGGGCACTGCATCACGGTGAGACCCGCAACCTTGGGCACCGGAGTTGGTGCGGTGGAGTGCTCGGCGGGGACCACGGCATGCGTAAAGCCCAGCCGAGCGGCCTCTGCCAGGCGTTGGCTGACGTTGGGCACTCGACGCAGCTCTCCTGCCAGTCCCACCTCGCCGAACGCAACGAAGCGCTCGGGTATGACGGCGTTCACCGCTGCGCTCGTCAACGCGATCGCAGCGGCGAGGTCGGTGGCGGGGCTGCGCAAGGACGCCCCCCCGACGGTCGCGGCGTAGATGTCGTGCTGCGTGAGCTTGAGACCGACTCTGCGTTCGAGTACGGCGAGCAGCATCGCGAGCCGCGATGCGTCGAGACCACTCACGGCACGCCGAGGTTGCGGTGCTGCGGGTGGTGTGACCAGCGCCTGCACCTCTGCGAGCAACGGGCGCCTGCCTTCGAGCGTGACGGTGAGGCAGGTGCCGGACATCGGCTCAGGATGTCGGGACACGAACAGGCCAGTCGCATCGGCGACCTCGATGATGCCGGCGTCGGAGAGGTCGAAGCAGCCAATCTCGTCGACAGGCCCGAAGCGGTTCTTAGTGGAGCGCAGGAGCCGAAGCCGGGAATGCCGCTCACCCTCGAACTGCAGCACCACATCGACGACATGCTCGAGGGCCCGCGGCCCAGCGATGGAACCGTCCTTGGTGACATGGCCGACGAGCAGAATCGGAAGGTGCCGCTCCTTGGCGAGCCGCACCAGCGCTGCCGTGACCGCGCGGACCTGGGTGACACCGCCGGCTGCCCCCTCGATGTCGCGGCTGGCGATGGTCTGGATGGAGTCGATCACGAGCAGGTCTGGTTGCACCGCTGCTACGTGTGACAGCACCGCCGCCAGATCTACCTCGGCGGCGAGGAAGATGGTGTCCTCGACGGCACCGGTGCGCTCGGCCCGCACCCTGACCTGCGATGCCGACTCCTCTCCGGTGACGTACAGCGCCGTTGACCCTCGACGCGCGGCGCAGGCGGCTACTTCGAGCAGCAAAGTGGACTTGCCGACGCCGGGTTCGCCGGCGAGCAGCAAGACAGCTCCCGGCACAATCCCTCCGCCGAGCACTCGATCCAGCTCAGTGACTCCACTGGGGGCGGCGGTTGCTGCCTGAGCCTGCACATGTGCCAGGGATACGGCAGCGGCTGTCACGGCGCCCGCACCGGTGACGACGTGAGAACCAGTTGCTGGCTCGGCGACGGTGCCCCACGTTTGGCACTCACCGCACCGACCAACCCATTGCATCGAGGTCCACCCGCACTCGGCGCACCGGTACTCAGCAGATGTTCTCTTGCTCGCTGTCTTCGCCATGGCGCTCACGCTATGACCCGCAGCCGACAGTTCTGAACGGGTCAGCGGGTGGCGCTGCCGTGCGTGTCGCTCCGCGTCGCCACCCACCGATCAGATGCGAACGATGCCGTCCGGTGTGCTGAAGCTGGCCGTCAGGATGCCGGGGGTGCCATGCGGTGCAACCCAGTCGACCTCCACATCGTCTAGCGGGTGCTGCGCCGGTTGCCCCAGCCACTCGCCCACCCGGTCTGGGCTGCCGGCGATCTCCAGCTTGCACAACGTGAGGTCACCCGTCGCGTCGGCCGAAGGATGCAGCGAGTCCCCGACGTCCCACTGCACGAAGAACGGCAGCTGGGGATCCGCCTGGAGCCCTTTGACGCCGATCTGCTTCCAGCGCAGCTCAACTCCATCCGGCCGGTGCCGGCTGCCGACAACTGCCTCTCGTTGCAGCCGCGTCTCGATGTCTCCAATGTCGGTCACGGACACGACCCACCCGAGCCAACCACCGCCACCCTCAGAACGAGCGCGCACGGCCTGCCCGAATGGCGCCTTGTCGGAGGCGGGATGGTCCAGCACCTCGACCACCTCCAGGAACTGGCCGTTCGTCAGCGGTAGCACCATGTTGCGGGTGCCGAACCGCGGATGCACGCCACCGTCGATGAACTTCTCCCCGAGCAGCTCAGACAGCCGCGAGATCGTGCCGGCGAGCCCCTCGGGTCCCGCGGCGTAGGAGAGATGGTCCAGCCGCATGCGGGTCATTCTTGCCACAGCGCACCAGCGGCGAACCAGCGGGGTAGTTGCATGACTGGTCAGCTCACGATGGCGGCCTTCGACCGTAGTGGTCACCCGATAGCCTCGTGGGATGAGAGAGGCAGTCCTCGACGTGGGGTCCAACACCGCCCACCTGCTGGTTGTCGACGCCTATCGCGGCGCGGCTCCGTTGCCAGCATCTTCGCGGAAGGAGACCCTGCGACTGGCCGAGCACCTCACTGCCGGTGGCGCCCTTGCTGAGGCCGGGGTGGACGCCCTCATCAGCTTCATCGGTGGAGCGCTCACCGAGGCCGAGAACCAGGGCTGCGAGTCAGTCACCGCGTTCGCGACATCAGCGATAAGGGAGGCCACCAACACCGACAAGGTGTTGTCGCTCGTGCGAAAGAAGACCGGGATCACGCTGACCGTCCTCAGCGGCGAGGACGAGGCGCGGCTCACCTTCTTGGCTGTACGCCGTTGGTTCGGCTGGTCATCGGGACGCCTCGCAGTGTTCGACATCGGCGGCGGCTCGCTGGAGATCGCCGCCGGCGTCGACGAGGAACCGGCCGTCGCGTTGTCCGTGCCGCTGGGCGCGGGGCGGCTCACCCGCGACTGGTTCAGCGACGACCCGCCACCCGGCAAGGAGGTCAAGGCGCTGCGCAAACACATCCGCGGCGAGATCGGCCGGCTGGCGGGGCAGGCGACGGGCGCCGGCCACCCCGACCGTGCAGTGGCCACCTCGAAGACCTTCCGCCAGCTCGCTCGCATCCTCGGTGCCGCGCCGTCGTCGTACGGCAACGACGTACGCCGCACGCTCTCTCACACCGACCTCATCGACTGGCTGCCGAAGCTCGCCAAGCTGACCAGCGCCCAGCGGGCCACGCTGCCGGGTGTCTCGGTGGGTCGGGCGCCGCAGCTGCTCGCCGGTGCGCTGGTGGCCGACGCGGCCATGGACCTGCTGGGGGTCAGCGAGCTGGAGATCTGCCCCTGGGCGCTGCGGGAGGGGCTCATCCTGCGGGAGCTCGACGCCATGGTCGCCGCCGGGCGCTTCAACGGCTCCCCCTGAGAGCGGCAGCCCGCGACCGCGCCAACCCTTCCCTACGCTGGTGCCTTGTGCAGCTGTCTGGCGTGAAGGTCGCGTTGTCGACCGCGTCGACCTACCCGGAGTCCACCGCCGTGGCGTTCGAGCTGGCGGCCCGGCTCGGCTACGACGGCGTCGAGGTCATGGTGTGGAACGACCCGGTGAGCCAGGACGTGCAAGCCCTGCAGCGGCTTTCCGACTATCACGGCGTGCCGGTCCGCGCGATCCACGCGCCCTGCCTGCTCATCACCCAGCGGGTGTGGAGCGGGGACCCGTGGAGCAAGTTGTACCGGGCGAAGGAGGCGGCGGAGCGGCTCGGCGCGGACACGGTCGTCGTGCACCCGCCGTTTCGCTGGCAGCGGGAGTACGCCCGCGGCTTCGTCGAGGGCATCGAGCGGTTGCACGACGACAGCGGTGTCGTCTTCGCGGTGGAGAACATGTTTCCGTGGCGGGCCGGTGGTCGGGAGATTCCGGCGTACGCACCGGACTTCGACCCGGTTGACGAGGACTACCGGCACCTCACCCTCGACCTGTCCCACACAGCCGTCGCCGGGGCCGACGCGATGGCGATGGCTCGCCGGATGGGCGATCGGTTGGCGCACGTACACCTCGCCGACGGCAGCGGATCGAGCAAGGACGAGCACCTGGTGCCGGGTCGTGGGACGCAGCCGTGCGCGGCGCTGCTAAGACGGCTGGCCCGCAGCGGCTACGCGCGCACTGTCGTGCTGGAGGTCAACACCCGGCGGGCGACCGACCGGGACGAGCGCGAGGCCGACCTCGAGGAGGCGCTCGCGTTCGCGCGGCAGCACCTCATCCGGCCGCGACCGCGCACGAAACGGTCAATCGGGTGACCCGGTCGGTCTTCGACCCGGCTGCGGCGGCGTACGACCAGTTGCGTCCGGCGTACCCGGCAGAGATGTACGACGCGCTGGAACGGCTGTCGGAGATGTCGTTGCGGGGTGCTCGCGTCGTCGAGGGCGGTGCCGGAACGGGGATTGCGACCGAGGCACTCGCCGCCCGGGGGGCGCGGGTGCTCGCCGTCGATGTGAGCCTCGCCATGTTGCGCCACCATCGGGTGCCGGCGTCCGCTGTCGTCGGGCGGGCCGAGCGGCTGCCCGCGCGGGACGGATCGGTTGACCTCGTTTGCTACGCCACCTCCTGGCACTGGGTGCCGTTCGACCAGGGTGTCGCCGAGGCGGTAAGGGTGCTGCGTCCTGGCGGAAGCCTGGCGCTGTGGTGGAACAAGTCGGCGGATCGTGACCAGACCTGGTGGCGGTCGTGCTGGGCTTCGGTATGCCGTCGCGGTGTGGCGCCGGGTGCTCCCTACGCGCGGGACTACGAGGTTCACGACCTGGACGAGGACCTCCGGCGCACCGGCGCGTTCACCGACGTCGTACGTCACGAGACGCGGTGGGAACGCTCGGTGCCGGTGGCAGACCGGCTTGCGGAGCTGGCCACCCACTCCGCGGTCATTGCGCTCGGCGAGCAGCTCGACGACTTCCTCGCCGAGCAGCGCGCGACGCTGACCGCCGCCTTCCCCGACGGGATGGTTCGCGAGCGGTACCTCACGCACCTGCACGTGGGTCGGACGGGGTGACGGTGAAGCGGCGGCGGCGCAGTGCCTGACGCGCAACCATTCGTGGCGCCGTAGCCTGGGCGCGGCTCCGGGGCGGTGGCGTCCCGGCGAAAAAGGAGGACCCTGTGCTCCGCCGTACGCTGTTGTCGCTGTCGGGAAGCCAGCGCTTCAAGCACCTCGTCACCACAGCACCCGTCTCCCGCGGCGTCGTCACCCGGTTCGTGGCCGGGGAGAGTGTCGATGACGCCGTACGCACGGCCCGGACACTGGTCGCCGATGGGCTGCTCGTCAGCCTGGACCACCTGGGTGAGGACACCACCGACACCGGCCAGGCGGACACCACGACCAAGGCGTACCTCACGCTCTTGTCGCGGCTGGCCGACGCCGGGCTGACCAGCGGGACCGAGGTGTCGGTCAAGCTCTCCGCGGTGGGGCAGGCGTTGCCCGGTGACGGGGAGCGCATCGCGACCGACAACGCCGCGCGGATCTGCGAGTCAGCTCGCACCGCCGGCACGACGGTCACCCTCGACATGGAGGAGCACCACACGGTCGACTCGACGCTGCGGATCCTGCGGGAGTTGCGCGGTGTCTTCACCGACGTGGGCGGTGTGCTGCAAACCTATCTGCGCCGCACCGTCGACGACTGTCGCGACCTGGCCGGCGAGGGCAGCCGTATCCGACTGTGCAAGGGGGCTTACGACGCTCCGGCGGATGTCGCCTTCAAGAGCCGCCAGGAGACCGACAAGTCCTACGTCCGCTGCCTCGAGGTGTTGATGTCGGGTCAGGGCTACCCGATGGTTGCCACGCACGATCCGCGGCTCATCGACATCGCCGGTGCGCTCGCCGCCCGGAATGGTCGCGCTCAGGGCAGCTATGAGTATCAAATGCTCTACGGCGTACGGCCCGATGAGCAGCGTCGACTTGCTCGCGACGGTGAGAAGGTCCGCATCTACACGCCGTACGGCGACGAGTGGTACGCCTACCTGATGCGCCGCATGGCAGAGCGTCCGGCCAACGTCGCGTTCTTCCTACGCTCCGTGGTGAGCAAGCGATGACCGATCGAGTGGCCGTCGTCGGCGCCGGCAAGATGGGCGAGGCGTTGCTCTCGGGCATGCTGCGCGCCGGCCGCCCCGCGGCTGACCTGCTGGCGACCACCCGCCGCGCGGATCGCGCGGAGCTGCTGCGGGAGCGCTACGGCGTCCAGGTGACGAGCAACGCCGAAGCGGCGAAGCAGGCCGACACCTTGCTGCTCACCGTCAAGCCGCAGGACATGTCCGCACTGCTGGACGAGCTGGAGACGGCCGTGCCGGCTGACCGGCTGGTCGTGTCGGTCGCCGCCGGCATCCCCACGTCATTGATCGAGGGCCGGCTCGCCGAGGGCGTGCCGGTGGTGCGGGTCATGTCGAACACACCGGTCA
Organism: Nocardioidaceae bacterium; assembly: GCA_013811715.1. GTDB lineage: Bacteria > Actinomycetota > Actinomycetes > Propionibacteriales > Nocardioidaceae > JACCUS01. The sequence goes on along the minus strand of JACCUS010000425.1, from coordinate 300 downwards.
TCGTGGACGAGGCGATGAGCGCGGTATCCGCCGGACGGCACGCGAAGGAAGAGCACCTGCAGCGCACCGAGGACCTGCTGCGCCCGGTGGGCAAGGTGATACGCGTCCCGGAATCCCAGCAGGACGCGGTAACCGCGCTGTCCGGCAGCGGTCCCGCGTACTTCTTCTATCTCGTCGAGGCGATGACCGACGCCGGCATCCTGCTCGGGTTGCCACGTGCGGTGGCGCACGATCTCATCGTGCAGAGTGCCTACGGCGCGGCGCTGATGCTGCGCGACTCCGGGGAGCATCCTGGACGGT
>JACCUS010000418.1 GCA_013811715.1 Nocardioidaceae bacterium | reverse complement strand
CGGGAAGTCGAGTCTCCTCAACAAGCTGGCAGGCGAGAACCGGGTGGTCGTCGACGACGTCGCCGGCACGACCGTCGATCCCGTGGACGAGATGGTGCAACTGGGCGGCAGAACGTGGCAGTTCATCGACACGGCGGGGATCCGGCGACGGGTCAAAGAGGCGAGCGGCCATGAGTACTACGCGAGCCTGCGCACGGCCGGGGCGGTGGAGCGCGCCGAGGTGGCGGTCGTCGTCATCGACGGCAGCGAGCCGCTTACCGAGCAGGACCAGCGGATCATTGCCAGCGTCGAGGAGTCCGGTCGTGCTGTCGTGATCGCCTTCAACAAGTGGGACAGGGTCGACGAGGAGCGGCGCTACTACCTCGGCCGGGAGGTCGAGCGGGAGCTCGCCCGGGTGCAGTGGGCCCCGCGTGTCAACATCACGGCGCTGACCGGATGGCACGTCGACCGGCTGGTGCCGGCCTTGGACCGGGCGCTGGAGGGGTGGGAGACGCGGGTGCCGACGAGCACCCTCAATACGTTCCTCGGGCGGTTGGTGGCGGCGCACCCGCATCCGGTGCGCGGCGGGAAGCAGCCGCGGGTGCTGTTCGGCACCCAGGCCGGGGTGGCGCCGCCCAAGTTCGTGCTGTTCACCTCTGGCCCGCTGGAGGCGTCGTACACGCGTTTCATCGAGCGACGGCTGCGCGAGGAGTTCGGGTTCGCCGGCACCCCGATCCATGTCACGGTCAAGCCGCGGGAGAAGCGCGGACGGCGCTGACCGGCGCGGGTGAGAATGCCCGGCGGCTTCGGCGGTCTAACCGGCGTGGCGTCGGTGGGTGAGGTAGCGGAGAAGTTGTCGTTCCTGCTGAGATGGCGGCGGATGGAGGAGCCGGTGCCGGAGCCGTACCTGTGCCGGCTTGAGACTGCCCGGCCCCAACGCAGGCGGCGGGAGACTCCGGTACGTCAGGCCGGAGGGCGTGCGCCAGGTGATCAGCGACGTGTCGGCATCGGGCACGACGCGCATCCGTGGGTGCTCGCGAGTCGTGTGGCAGTTCTTGGAGAGCCCTTGGGCGTTGGCTGGTGTGGTGTGCCCGCCGCTTGCGTACTCGACAGGGTGGTCGATGTCGCGGATGGGGGAGGCGCATCGGATGCCGCGGCACTGCTGGTCTCGAATCGTGATCAGGTCGCGGAGCGCTCCGTCGAAGCGGCGGCGTCGGCTGTCGGCGGCGGTGACCTCGCCGGTGACCGGGTCGGTGTAGAGCCGCTTGAGCCAGGCGCTCCCGCTGCTGGCGATCAGTCGCGCCACCTGCGCGGGGATGGGCCCGTAGCCGATGAGGTGGGCGGGTTTGTCGTCGATGCCGAGCATGGTGGTGTCGGACATGACGAGGTTGACGTGGGCCTTGACGGTGTCCGCGCGCGTCAGTCCGGTGACGCGCTCGACGAGGGTGTCGCACATCAGGTGCCGGATGCTGCGCGGGTCCCCGGCGGCTCGCAGGGCTCGGGCATGGTCGTCCAACGCGTGCCAGCAGGCGGCTGCCTGCTCGGCGGGGAGGTAGGCGTTCAACGTGGCCATGGATTCGCCGGTGGGCAGGTAGTGGACCTGCTTGTCTTCGCGCTCCACGACGGCTCGGCGTGCGGCGGCGTCGGGGTCGATCTCGATCACCCGACGTTCGGCCAGGGCTCGCACCTTGCCGGGCAGCACATCGACGGCCTCTTCGGCGATGACCTCGTCGGCTAGCGCCTTGAGACAGGCGTCGTTGAGGAGCTGGGTCTCGTGCACGATCGACTTGGCGGCGAACAATCCCAGCCTTCCAGCGGCGAGCATGCCCATGGTGGCAGGGTGAGCGGTGGACAGCTCGTAGGCGTCAGCCATGAAGATCTCCGCCGATCCCACCGACACCCCGCGGGCGAGGGCTACCTCGGCGGCCATGCAGCGCTGCCGCGCGGGCGACGACGGCACCCCCATGTCGTCGTCCAGCTGCAGCCGGTCCCGCACATAGTCGGCGGTCTCGTGCACTTGGGCGGCCTGCAGCGCACAGACCTGCCGCTCCATGCCCGCGATCCGCTCCAGCCGGGCGCCGATCGCATCCTCGCGGTCGGCGAACGGGCTGCGCTCTAGGCCCTGGTCATCTGACTCGTACATAAGTTCGAATGTACATGCACCCACCGACAGAACTCGTTCGACGCGAACACCATGACAAAGCTGTTCGGTCAGCAGTTGGCCAGGTCGGTCCGTCGTCGGTGACGGGCCTGGCCTCGGGTAGGCTGTCGGCCGCTCCGCTAGCGCGGAGCCCACGGGCTGTGGCGCAGCTTGGTAGCGCACTTGACTGGGGGTCAAGGGGTCGCAGGTTCAAATCCTGTCAGCCCGACCGGTGTGATGTCTCAAGACATAGGCGACAGCCGGACCTGCATTTGGGTGCGGCTGTTGGTCATTTCCGGGTGGGGCCTTTGGGCGCTCCGGTGGGTTGGTAGTCGCGGTTGGGGTCGAGGGTCAGCTCCCTCAAGAGTTCGCCGGTGATGGCGTCGACGATGCGGATCTGGAGGTCTTGGACGAGCAGGACGACGCAGGTTCCGGCGTGGGTTCGTCCGATG
>JACCUS010000393.1 GCA_013811715.1 Nocardioidaceae bacterium | reverse complement strand
ACCCGAGCGTCACCGGCACCACGCGCCACAGCCGCGGTCGGCGCGCGTCGGCGCGGCGAGCCGACGCCCATACCGCGGCCACCGACGACCGGGTGGGGACGACCGCGAACGCCATGGCCGCAGCAGGAACGGCCAGCAGCACGGCCAGGGTGGCGAGTGGCGCGGGAGCGAACGGCGCCTGGGACCAGTCCCGGCCGGCGATCTGGACACCGGCCACCGCGTCACGGGTGAGCCAGAAGGAAACTGCCCCGACCAGCGTGCCGGAGACCGCCACCGAGCCGACCTCGACAGCGGCGACGACCCGGGTACGCGAGGGCGGCAGCCCCAGCAGCCGCAGAGTCGCGAGCCGTCGATCCCGCAGCGAGGCGGACAGTCGGCTGGCGGTCCCGATGAGGACCACGATGGGCAACGCGACGGCGGCCACCACCGCGGCCAACAGCCGCGCCATCTCCGCCTGGGCGAACAACGCCGGCCCGAGCGCTGCCTCGGCCTGGGCCACGGCGAAGACGACGAGCAGGAGCCAGGCGCCGGTGGCCGCGGCCAGGGCGACCATCCCGCTACGCCAACGCTCCTGGGCTCCGCCTCCCCCCGCGAGGCGGAGCCCCAGCCGGACGGCGCCGGTCACTTCGGGTCCTGGTCCGGACCGACGACCCGGCCGTCGCGCATGGTGAGCAACCGGTCGGCGTGCGCCGCCACCCGATTGTCGTGCGTGACCAGCAAGACCGTGATCTGCGCCTGTCGGGCGAGGCGGGTGATAGCGTCCAGCGCCTGCTCACCGGTCGAGGTGTCGAGCGCGCCGGTCGGCTCGTCGGCGAAGAGGACATCCGGCCGGTGCACGAGCGCCCGGGCGATGGCGGCCCGCTGTGCCTGCCCACCCGACACGGCTCCGGCCCGTCGGTCGGCCTCGTCGACGATGCCGAGCTCCCCCAGCAGTTCTCGGGCCCGTTCGCGGGCCGTGCGCGACTTCGACCCGGTGAGCTGAAGCGGAAGTGTGACGTTCTCCAGCAACGTGAGCTCCGGAACCAGGTCGCCGTTCTGGAAGACGAACCCCATCCGGTTGAGCCGAGCGTCGCTGCGCTGACGCTCTGACAGCGCGCTCAGCTGCTGGTCGCCAAGCCACGCCTGTCCCGCATCCGGACGCAGTATCCCGGCGAGGCAGTGCATGAGGGTCGACTTTCCCGAGCCGGACGGGCCCATCAGCGCGGTGATCTCTCCTCGCGGCAGCACGAGGCTCGCGCCCCGCAGGGCAGGGGTCGCACCGAACGAGAGACGGAGTCCTTCACCGCGCACGAAGCCCGCGAGCTCGGCGTCCGTCCGGCCGGTTCCCGTCGTGATGGCGGTCATCGGGAGGCGCCCTTGGTTTGCAGCTCGGCGCGGAGGCCGGGCAACCCGCCCTCGGCCTCCTCGATCCACCGCAGGTCGGCGTCCAGGTGGTTCAGCTCGTAGGTGATGGCCAGGAGCTCGGCGATCGAGGCCTCGCGGCGGGACCGGTTCAGGCTCCGCATCCTGGTCATGTGCACCTCCCGCTGGGCGTCCAGCACCTCGGCCGCGGGCCGCCCCAAGAGCAACGCGAGGGCCGTCTTGGTGAACAACGTGCTGATCGCGAAGCCGGTCGGCTCCTCCGGAGTCGACATCCAGGTGTCCACGGCGGTGACCCCGTCGGCGGTGATGGCGAGGAGCCGTCGTTCCGGCCCCTCCCCGACCTCGATCGAGACCAGCCGGGCGAGACCGTCGCGCTCGAACCGCGACAACGAGGCGTAAACCTGACCGAAGGGGAGCGGCTTGGACCGACCGAAGTGCTGGTCGTAGCGGCGCTTGAGGGTGTAGCCGTGGGCGGGCTCGGACTCGAGCAGGCCCAGCAGCGTCTGTGCGACTGACATGAGCAGCACTATACACCAGGTGAATACACTCGGTGTATAGACGCGCCGAAGTTCGTCTGCCGGATCGCGAGAGACGATACTGTCGGCCATGACCATCGATCGCGCCGTGGCCGAGAAGCTCGACGCCGAGGACCCCCTCGCGCATCTCCGCGACGAGTTCGTCATCGAGGACGACGCGCTGATCTACCTCGACGGCAACTCACTCGGCCGGCTGCCGGAGGCGAGTCGCGACCGGGTCCGACAGGTGCTCGAGGACGACTGGGGCGGCCACCTGATCCGGTCCTGGCCGGACCGCTGGCTCGAGCTGCCGCAGCGGATCGGTGACCTGATCGGCACCAGGCTGCTCGGTGCGGCGATCGGTGAGGTGATCATGGGGGACTCGACAACGGTGGCGCTGTACAAGGCGATCTCCGCCGCGCTGGACGCCCGCGCGGAGCGCCGCGTCGTCGTGATCGAGGCGGACAACTTCCCGACCGACCGCTACATCGTCGAATCCCTCGCCCAACAAAGGGATCTGGAGATCCGCTGGGTCACGGAGTCCGGCTCCGAAGGGGTGACGCTGGAGCGTCTCGACGAGGTGATCGACCCGTCGGTCGCGGTCGTCGTACTGTCTCACGTCGACTACCGCTCAGCCGCCCTGCTGGACATGGCCGCGATGACCAGGGCGATCCACGACGTGGGCGCGCTCGGTGTGTGGGACCTGTGCCACTCGGTCGGCGTTGTGCCGATCGACCTGTCGCGCGACGGCGTCGACGTCGCCGTCGGCTGCACCTACAAGTACCTGAACGGCGGGCCGGGTGCGCCGTCCTTCACGTACGTGGACCGTGCGCTGCAACCCAGCCTGCAACAGCCGATCTGGGGCTGGTGGGGGAGGCAGGACATGTTCGAGATGGGACCGGGGTACGACCCGCAGCCCGACATGCGCTCCTGGCTCTCCGGAACGCCCGGCGTGCTCTCGCTGGCGGCGGTCGAGCCGGGCGTGGCGATGATCGCCGACGCGGGGGTGGCCGCGATCCGGGCGAAGTCGGTGGCGCTGACCGAGCTCGCGCTGCGGCTGTACGACGACTGGCTGGCGCCGGCCGGCGCCGTGCTGGCCAGCCCGCGCAACCCCGACCGGCGCGGCTCGCACCTGACTGTGACCCACCCGGATGCGCAGCATGCCATGCCCCACCTCGTTGCGGCCGGTGTCATCCCGGACTTCAGGCGTCCCGACGGGATCCGGATGGGTTTCGCCCCGTTGACGACGAGGTTCGTCGACGTCCACGACGGACTGGCCGAGCTCCGCGCGATCCTGTAGTGCGCTCGCACCTGTCAGGTCGCCTGGACGCCGTCGGCCGCGCTGCGCAGCGCGGCGATGTCGAGCTTTCCCATCTCGAGCATCGCCTGCATCGCGCGCTGGGCCCGCTCCGGGTCCGGATCGGTGAACAACTCCTCCATCCCGGTCGGTACGACCTGCCAGGACAGGCCGTACCTGTCCTTGAGCCAGCCGCACGGCCCCTCCTCGCCGCCCTCGGACAGCCTGTCCCAGTAGTAGTCGACTTCGTCTTGGGTCGCGCAGTCGATCCCGAAGGACACGGCTTCGTCGAACGTGAACTCGGGGCCGCCGTTGATGCCGACGAACCGCTGACCGTCCAGCTCGAACTCCACGGTCATCACCGTGCCGGCCGGTCGAGGCGCGCCCTCGGTGTAGTGGGTGACGTTCACGATGCGCGAGTTCGTGAAGACGGTGGTGTAGAAGCCCGCGGCCTCCTCGGCCTCGGTGTCGAACCACAGGTTCGGCGTGATCTTCTGCTGCATGGCGCTGTGTCCTCTCGTACGGCGGGGCGGGCCCCGCGGCGGATGTTGTCACCTGTAGACCGTCACTCGGGGA
>JACCUS010000349.1 GCA_013811715.1 Nocardioidaceae bacterium | reverse complement strand
CCCGTCGTTGCGACGACCGCCTGAATTCGCCGATCGCCTACCGGTACAGCCCGGTGCCTTATGGTGATTCGGGTGGAGGCACTGGGTGAGGTTGCCCTGACGTGGCGGCGGTTGACCGCCGCAGACCTTTCCCTGCTGGCCGAGTGGCTGCGGGAGCCGCAGGTCGCCCGCTGGTGGAACAACGAGGCCACCGACGAGGCGGTTGAGCGCGACTTTGGGCCGAGCGTGCGAGGCGAGGAACCGGGCGAGGACCTGGTGGTTTCGGTCGACGGCCATCCGATCGGACTTTTGCAGCGCTCGGTGATCCGCGACTACCCGGAGGATCTCGCCGAGTTCGCGGGGATCGTCGACGTGCCAGACGGTGCACTTGAACTCGACTACCTCATTGGCGATGCCGCCCTGCGCGGCCGCGGCCTCGGCGCGAGGATGATCGCGGCGGCCGTCGAGACCACGTGAAGCGACTACCCCGACGCGCCGGCCGTTCTCGTCGCGGTCGTGGCCGCGAACTTGGCATCGTGGCGTGCGCTCGAGAAGGCGGGCTTGCAGAGGATCGCGGCGGGTCCAATGTCGCCCGACAACCCGATCGACGACCCGCTGCACTTCGTCTACCGTATCGACCGGCCCCCACCCTGACCAGTGCGTTCGACGCGCCACCGAACGGCATACGTTCCCGCTGATCGATCCTCATGCGGCGACGGTCAACGGCGCGACAAGGGTTCACGACTTGTGCCGCTGGCCGTTCCGCTATCGGGACGGCCGGCGAACGTCAAATCACGACCGGACATGTCGATGAGCGGGTCGCCCCATGGCTCTCAGAACTACATCCAGCTCCCATCGCGGCATCGGATGATCTCTTGGATGTCGCCTTGGTCGAGGTACACGGGGATGTTCTTCCAGTTGCCCACCACGTCCGCTGCCTGCGAGGCGATATTGCCCTGCTGCACCCAGGCGGCACGTGTCACACCCTGGGGTGCGTAGGTGCGTGCGTAGTAGCGGATCCCTGCAACACACCCCGGTTCTGCCGACCGACTGGGCCACGCCCAGCTCGGTGGCGATCTGGGCGAGCTGGGTCGAGGTGTACTGACCGGACTCAACCGGTCGGCGCAGCACTGGTTTGTTGAGCCAAGAATAGGTGCTCGTCGAGGGCTTCGGCAGGTGTCTTCCAGCCGAGGGTCCATCGGATCGGTCGGCGACGCGCTGGACATCTCTAAAGAACGTCGGAATCCATCCGCGCGGCGGTTGAGCCGTGGGGCACGAGCACATTGAGCGCGTTGCCATGCACGCCCAACGTCTGCGGTGTGGACGTGACCACTTCACCGTCGACGTTGATCGGTTGGTCGGGGTCGGTTCGTAGCAGGACCTTACGAGTGGTGAGGTGCGTGACGTTGTCGTGCTCCACGAAGGACCCGTCCCGCAAGGAGCGGGCGATGCTGACGTAGTCTCGCAGCCGACCCATCCGGATCGCGTAGACGTCAAGCCCGTGGTCGTCGATGCCGGCCGTCGGAGACATTGCGTTCCCTCCGCCGTAGAAGCGGCCGTTACCCACCGCTACCTGTAGCAGGTCGTCAAGGCGCAGGGCGGCATGGTCGGCATCGGGGAACTCTAACCACGCCGTGAAGGGCTGATAGGCGCGGTAGGTGCGGAGCGTCGCAACCGGGTAGGCGAGCGGGCCCAATCGCTGTTTGAGACGCCGCGTCATCACCCGCGCAACCGCGATCGACAAGCCGACCGACGCCACGTTGACGAAGTGCCTGTCGCCGACAAGGCCTAGGTCGATGTCAACGACCTTGCCATCTGCGATCACCTCGCACGCAGCGTGAAGGTCGGTCGGGATCTGCAAAGTGCGCGCCAGATCGTTCGCGGTGCCCAGAGGCAGCACTCCGAGAGTCGCGCGGTGTCGCACCAGGTGACCCACCGCGGTGCTCAGTGTGCCGTCGCCTCCCCCGACGACGACCAAATCGCAACCGTCGGCGGCGACTTGGTGGACGACCTCGGCGAGCCGCACCGGATCGGTGACGGGGTAAGACGCAACAATCGGCACTCCCAGCTGGAGCAGCAGGCGACGAGCCGTCTCAAGTGCTGCGGTTCCCGAACGAGCAGCCGCGTTGACCACGAGGGCTGCTCGGTTGCGGTGTGGCTTCATAGTCGACTCTCGAGGCGCAGGAGGAGCCGACCCACCACAGCGGCGACCACTGCGGCCGCGGTGGTGCCGCCCACAATGGCGAGTTCGGCGGCCGACAACTTGTCCAGGTGGATGGCGTGGCCTACCGGAGTGAGGGTTACGACCAGCCCGACCGCTGCGGCGGCCAGGGCCCACACCGGGAAGGCCGGGTTGCTGGTCCAGCTGAGAGTGGGCTGCGCCCGCAACGTCCAGGCGATCAGCGCATGGCCGGCGAGCCAGGCCAGGACCGCCGCGGCCCGAGCATGCCCGACGGTGTCGATGATCAGAAACGCCGGCAGCACGGCGGCGGTGAGCGCGAGGCCGACCAGTCCGATGGTGGCAAGTTCGGTGCGGTCCAGGAATCGGGCATGTGTTGGGCGTGGCGGCCGCTGCATGACCCCTGGCGCTCCCGGTTCGGCGACGAACGCGACGGAGGCGCCAAGGTCCATGAACAGCTCGAGAAGGACGATCGAGGCAGGTGTGAACGGTGCGTCTCGGCCGAGCAGCAGCGGGACGACCATGACCGTGACCAGGGCGAGCTTTGCGCCGAGATAGAAAGCGACCGCACGACGCAGCTGTGAGCCGATGTTGCGGCCCCTGGCCACGGCAGCCGCGACCGTCGGGTAGGCGTCATCGGTGAGGACGACGTCAGCTGCTTCCCGGGCAAGGTCGGACCCACGACGGCCCATCGCGATGCCGACGTCCGCGGCGGCCAGAGCGGGTGCGTCGTTCACCCCGTCTCCGGTGACGGCCACAACGTCGCCGCGGGTCTGGAGCAGCCGCACCAGGCGCAGCTTGTCGGCGGGGGTGGCCCGCGCGACGACTGTCGCGTGCCGCAACCTGGCGGTTACCGCCTCGTCGTCGAGGGCGTCGAGAGTCGCCCCACCAGTCAGGATGTCACCGTCGAGCAGGCACACGTCGCGGGCGATCGTAGCAGCGGTGCGCGGATGGTCTCCGGTGACCACCACAGTGGCGACGCCGGCGCGGCTCAGCTCCGCGACCGCCTCTTTGACGCCGGGACGGATCGGGTCTACGAAACCAGCCAAACCGATCATGGTGAGGTCCCGCTCGGCCTCTGCTCGACTCGCGGGCCGGCTCGGCAGGTACCGGCAACCGAATGCGATCACCCGCAGACCGAGGCGAGACAACTGTTCTACCTTGATGAGCCACTCCTCCCGTTCAGCGTCCAACAGGGCACAGCGGGCCACGATCGCCTCTGGTGCACCTGTCGCGGCCACCACGACCTCATCGCCGACCCGCCAAACCCGGCTGAGGACCTTGCTAGCCGAGTCGAACGAGTTGACCGCCAACGGTTCGCCAACCCAGGCAAGACCAGAGTCGGCTGCGGCGCGGGCCAACTCACGTTCCAGCGGCTCCCTGCTCTGCCGGCCGTCGGGCGCCTGACAGGCCAGCGCTGTGCGAAGGACAGCCTGCGGCTCTCCGACGACCTCATCCAAGTAGAGCGTGTTCTCCGTGAGCGTCCCGGTCTTGTCGGTGAGGACCACGCCGGGCACTGTTGCATTGAGCAATCCCGTGAATGTCTCGCCGTAACTCTTGCGGCCCGGCGGCGCTCAACCTCCGCAGGACGTCTCCTTTGTGACGACTTGGGCGGCCC
>JACCUS010000389.1 GCA_013811715.1 Nocardioidaceae bacterium | reverse complement strand
GTCGGGACGGCCATGGCCAGGGCCGCGCAGGCGGCGGCGAGCGGCCGACGCGCCGGCGTGGCGGTGCTCGGGGGTGCAGGTGATGGGGTCCCCACGATTCGGTCGTCCTCCTTGGGCGCTCACCGTTGGATCTGCCTACGTCGAGGGCGGGATCAGCGTAGCGAAAGCGTACGCCGTCGGCCTCGGCAGGACTCTCGAAGGCACGAGAACGCTGATTTGTCAAGCATCAAAATACGCTCTGACCTGGGCAAACGCAGTTCCGCGGGGGGCGAACTCATGGTATCCTGAGACTCTGGAAAGGGGTAGCTGACAGATGACATTTACGGTCGGCGAGACGGTGGTGTATCCCAACCATGGGGCCGCCGTCATCGAAGATATTGAGACCCGTGAGATCAAGGGCGAGGACAGGCTCTATCTCGTCTTGCGTATCGTCGCCCAAAACGACCTGGTCGTCCGAGTGCCCGCCTGCAACCTCGATCTCGTGGGTGTCCGCGACGTCGTCGACGCGGCCGGCCTCGAGCGTGTGTTCGACGTTCTGCGTGCCGAGCACACCGAAGAGCCGACGAACTGGTCTCGGCGCTACAAGGCCAACCTGGAGAAGCTGCACTCCGGCGACGTGTTGAAGGTCGCCGAAGTGGTTCGGGACCTGTGGCGCCGGGAGCGCGAGCGTGGGCTTTCGGCCGGTGAGAAGCGGATGCTCGCGAAGGCGCGCCAGATCCTGGTGTCCGAGCTCGCCCTCGCCGAGCGCACCAACGAGGACAAGGCCGAGACCATCCTCGACGAGGTCCTGGCTTCCTGAGCCTCGTCTCGTCATGGCTGACCGCGTGACGGCGCGTGTGGGCGCGGTCATCGCGGCTGCGGGGGTAGGCCGTCGGCTGGAGATCAGCGGTGCGGCGGGACAACCCGCGGCGCTGGCACACCCGGCACCCGCACCGAAGGCGTTGCGCGAGGTGGCGGGGCGTTCGTTGCTGAGCCGCGCCGTCGAGTCGATTGCACCAGCGGTTTGCGAGGTCGTCGTGGTCGCACCCGCCGACCGAGTCGCCGAAGCCGAGCAGGAGCTCGCCGGTGTCAACGCCGGCCTTCGGGTGGTTGCCGGAGGGGCAACCCGGCAGGAGTCGGTTCGTCTCGGGCTCAGCGAGATCAGCCCCGGCATCGAGTTCGTCCTCGTCCACGATGCCGCCCGCCCGTTGGTGCCGCTTGCGGTCACCCAGCGCGTCGTCGAGGCTCTCCGCGGGGGAGCAGCGGCCGTCGTACCGGTCATCGACATCGCGGACTCGTTGCGGGCCGTAGACGCCGATGGGCGCAGCGAACCCGTGGACCGCGCCGGGGTGCGTGCGGTCCAGACGCCGCAGGGGTTCTCCAAGGCGGTGCTCGTCGAGGCGCACGATCGAGCCGAGACGGTGGGGGCGACCGATGACGCGACCCTGGTCGAACGTCTCGGCCAGCAGGTGAGCGTGGTGGAGGGCTCCGCGCTCGCGTTCAAGATCACCGGTCCGATCGACTTGGCGCTGGCGGAGGCTCTGCTTGCCGATCAGAGGTAGACCAGCGCGGTGGCGATCGCCGCGAGCCCGTCTCCGCGGCCGATCAGGCCCAGGCCATCGGTTGTGGTCGCAGAGACGCTGACGCCGGCGCCGCAGGCCTCGGTGAGAACCCGCTCGGCTTCGGCGCGGCGCGGACCGATCCGGGGGGTGTCACCGATCAGCTGCACGGCCACGTTCCCGACGCTCACCCCGCCGAGACGGAGCCGTCTCGCCGTCTCGGTGAGCAGCGCAACCCCACTAGCGCCGGTCCACTCCGGCTCCGTTGTACCGAACTGGCTTCCCAGGTCGCCGAGTCCGGCAGCGGACAGCAGCGCGTCGCAGGCCGCATGCGCCACCACGTCGCCGTCGGAGTGCCCATCGAGTCCGGCGGCTGCGTCCGGCCAGAGGAGTCCGGCGACCCACAGCGGGCGACCCTCGGCCAGCGGGTGTACGTCGACGGCGACGCCGACGCGGGGGGACACGGATTCGCTCACGCCTCAGATCATGTCAGCAATGCCCCCGAGGTTGGGATCTGTCAGGCGACCTGGCCCTCCGCCGCGCCCAGCAAAGGGCACCCTCTCAGCGTGTTACGGCCAGACCTGCTAGTGACTCCAGCAGACGCAAACCCGCGGTCAGCGCGCGTCCGTCGTCGTCGCAGGAAGGGTGGTACGACGTGAGGCTGACACTCTTCACAGGGGTCTGGTCGCCGATCCCTCTTACCGCCGTTACCAAGGTGTCCAAGGGTGGGCCACCTGCTGCGGCGAACTCGTTGGCGCGACCGTCGCCGAGGTCGATCACGTCCAGGTCGATGTGCACATGGACGCCGTCCGCCCTTTCGGCAAAGTGCCTGACCGCCGCGGTGAACTCAGACCCCTCACCGCCCAGACCATCGGGGGCGATGAAGGGCATCCGGGTGGAGCGGATGAGATCGCGTTCACCGTCGTCAAGAGCCCGTGCCCCGGCCAGAAGCACACGATCGGCCGGGAGCGCAGTCAGACCCGGGATCGAGGTAGCCAAGGTGGCCCAGCACTGGCCGGTCAAGACCGCCATCGACATCCCGTCCAAGAAGCCGCTGGCACTCGTCTCTGGCGTGTTCATATCGCCATGGGCGTCGAACCAGATGACTCCGCCGTGCTCGCCGAGGCCGATGCCTGCCGCGGAGCCGAGCACACAGCCGCAGTTGCCGCCGAGAACGAAGGGGAAGTCACCTTGACGAACGGCACGACGCACGTGTCGGGCAACCGCATCCTGCAGTGCGAAGTAGGCGCCAATCTCGTGCTTGAACCTTCCCGGCAGCGCCACCCGGTCGACAACGACGCTGTGCCCCTGTCCGCGCACGAGTGCCTCAGCCCCGGCCGCAAGCATCCGATCGGGGCCAGCGCCCATCCCCACACCCTCGCGACCCAGGTGATAGGGCACGCAGATCAACCGCACCATGCAACAACGCTACGCGACACCTTGCGACTGTTCATCGCCGCCGAGCCTCGACGAACTGCAGCGCCAGCTGTTCGCCCCATGTCGTCAGTTCCAACCTTCCGAGGGCAGGACCGGGCGTTCGGGGGTGGGCGGCTGGACGGGTCGTCCGGCGTACTGGGTCGAGAGCACGATGTGGGTGCGCATCTCGCCGTGCGTGCCGAGGCGTTCGACCAAACCCTCCAGGTGGGCGAGTGAGGAGGCGCGCGCCTTGAGCATGGTGCAGTATTCACCGGACAGCTTGTGGACCTCGACCAGCTCGGGATAGTCGTCAGAGGCGGTCGTCTTGAGCAGGCAGTTGCCCAGCCGGCAGCGCAGCTGGATGAAGGCCAGCAGCGGTTGACCGGTGAGCGACGGATCTACCTGGGCGGAGTAACCGGCGATGACCCCGGCCTGCTCCAATCGGCGGACCCGTTCGGCCACGGCCGGCGGGGAAAGGTGCACCCGGCGGGCGAGCTCGTTGAACGACAGGCGACCATCGGTCTGCAGCTCGGCCAGTAGCCGCCAGTCCACCTCGTCCAGAGTCATCGATCGTAAAGCGTCCACGCTTCACATCCTTTCGTCCATAAGGACATGGGCGCGCAGCGCCGTCCGTTGGCCATTCCCGGTCGCGGTCTGGCTTCCTAGCGTAGAGGTATGGCGAAGCTAGGTCACCACGCGACTATTGATCTGCGTCCGCGTCCGCACCTCGACCCGGGGGCGGAACGACGTCGGTCTGTTCACGCGCTGTGCGCCGCTGGGGCACTTGGTGGGCTCGCGCAGTCTCTGGCCGGTGCGGCCGGTGCGCTGTTGGCACGTCAGGTCGGCGGCTCCGACGCGGTGGCGGGGCTGCCGCAGACGTTGCTGGTCGCGGGTGCTGCCGCCTCGGCCCTGGCGCTGTCGGCGTTGACGCGACGCCGCGGCCGGCGCGTCGCATTGAGC
>JACCUS010000370.1 GCA_013811715.1 Nocardioidaceae bacterium | reverse complement strand
GTGCGCTGACCCAGCAACGACACCAGGCGGTGCACGCGCTCATGCAGCAGGCCCGCAGCCTCGGTGCTGCCAGGGGGCAGCGGGTGAGCGAGGCTGTCGCCACCGAAGTGCGGCAGACCCTGGACGCGAGCCTCGCCGATGCTCGGGTTGCCGACGCGGTGCTGGCTGGCCGGCTCTCGCGCGCGGTCGAGTACGCCGGCTTCGGCGAGCCAGCCGACGGTTCCTGGTCTGGCCGGCCCGCACCGGCCACTCAGGCCGGCGCGGCTGACAACGGCACGGTCGCGGAGGACACGGACCTCACCGCCCGCCGGCGGAAGGCAGCCGAGCGTGACCTGGGCGAAGCCGAGGACGCGCTCGAGACAGCGCGGGCCGATCACAAGGACGCAGCGGCCGAGACCGAGCAGGCAGAAGATGCTCTGCAGACGGCGCAGCGGGAGACCGACCGGCTGCGGGCCGAGCTAGAGGCTGCCGATTCGAAAGCGGCAGCCGCAGACCGGGCCATGCTCTGCGCCCGCGCCCGCCTCGATCGTGCGTTCGACGCTGTCCGTGAGGCGGAACATGCGCGAGACGAGGCAGCTGTTCGAGTCGCGGAACTGGAAGAGCGATGAGTCAGGGTGAGCCGAAACGGAGCACGACCGACGTGATCTGACCGACCTCGCTGACGTAGATGTCGACACTGGCGTAGGAGCTGCAGCTGGCGTCGCGAGGCAGCACTGGTTCGATCCGGATCACGCGCAGGCCAGCCAGCCCCGCTGGTTGGGCACCGGCGAAGCAGCGGTCCTGGGGGTCGCGCAGCGCGTTGACAGTTGCATCCTCCATCTGGGCCAGTGTGGTGAGCGCCGACATGGGGCAACTTCGCTCGGCGTACGGCGTGCAGATCCGCCAGGCACTCGCATCGTGCAGTTGCCGCTCAGGCACCTGCTGATGGAGCTGGTCGCCTAGACCGAGCCGAACCTCGGGAGCGAACGGCGCGTTCGAGATCCGAGGTTTGTGCGCGAACCTCCTGAGGAGCTCCGCGATCCTGCGGTCGTGCTGGGAGGCGATCCCATCCGTGCAGACCTTGTCGCTCGGCATCATGGCGGACCCGCCGGCGGAAACGACCACGATGACTTTGCTGGTTTCCTCCAGACGGGTGCCGGCCTCCGGCACGGACATGGTGACCTCCCCCTCGGGGATGCAGCCAGCCGGTTCGATGCTGACCTCCGCCCTCAGCCCCCAGTCCTCCACCCGGCGAACCGCCTGTCGCTGGGTGTAACCCGCGAGGACGGGCACGGTGACCATCCTGGGCCGCGGCTCCCCAGTGCGCACGGAGTTGCGGGGCGTGCGGTCACTGCTCCTCTGGTCGCTGGGGCTGGAGCCGGTCGTTGTGGCCGGTCCAGGTGAGCCGGTGGATTCAAGCCAACCCAGTCCAACCCCGATGCCCCCAGCGGCAATGGCTGTGACTGCGGCCGCCGCGGCCGCGAGAGCTCCTAGGCGCGCGTTACGCGATCGCTTGGCGGTTGCCAGCAAGCCGGGAGCTTCTGCCGCTACGTCGACCGTGGCTGCTGCCTCTCGAAGCAGGGTGCGTGCGTCGTCATCGGAGAGCATTCGTCATCCACCCCGTTCGCCGCGCAGGCCAGTCAGGGAGGCGTCGATCGCCAGAGCGGCGAGTGCACGGGCGGTTCGGCTCTTGACGCCCGCCGGCACCCCCAGCACCTCGGCGAGCTGTCGCTCGGAAAGGTCCGCGTAATAGCGCAGCACAAGCACCTCCCGATGATCGGCCGACAGGCCCAGGAGGGCCCGCCTCACCGCAAGCCCACGGGTGAGTTCCTCGGCAAGGTCCCGGTCGCTCTCCGGCTCAGGCAAAGTCTCGCTCGGAATCTCGTCTGTCCAGCGTCGGGCACGGCTGTCGCGCAAGCAGTTGACAAGAACCCGGTACACGTACGCGTCGGGGTCGGCTGCCCGGCGTACTCGGCCCCAGGCGCGATAGCACCGCACCAGCGCACCCTGAGCGACATCCTCAGCCTCAGGCTCTGGGCAGCCAAGCAGGACCGCGGCCCGTACCAGTGCGGGACGGCGTGCGGTGACGTACTCCGTATAGTCCGCATCGCGGTCCACACAGTCCCTCCCTCTCTTCGGCTCTGCTATCACGACTGGTGAGAGGGTCAAACAGGTTCCCTGCCCAACATATCTTCTCGGCCGAGCTTGCTCGGCCGTATGCGCCGGGTCGCTGCAGGGTCTCCCTTCGCCGCCCCCCGAAGGCGCTAAATTTCTCTCGGCTGCGCGCCCGGCAGGACTCGAACCTGCGGCCGTCGGATTAGAAGTCCGATGCTCTATCAAGCTGAGCTACGGGCGCTGAGGAGGGACGCATGCACAGGGAGTTCGGCGAATCCCAGCGTGACGCCCTGCCCTATCCTCGCAGGCAGGGACGATGCTCAGATGACCGACATCGCGTTCCGCATCGTCGAGAGCCAGATCGGACGGTTCGACCGCATCGCCGGCGGGTAGCCTCTGACGGGTGACCTCACCGCCCGCCGCCGAGATCCAGCCGGCAGCTCCTCCGGGAGTCGTCCTGGCCATCCGCTCGGTGGCGAGACGCCGGTGGCCGACGTTCACGGTGGCGTTGCTGCTCGTCGCCGTGGGCGTCGCGTGTGGCTGGGTGGTCTACGACGAGCTGGCCGACGCGATCGACGGCCTGCCCTTGCTGTACGCGGTACTGTTCGCGTTCGTCCCCGTCCTCCCGCTGTCGGCGCTCTTCGTCTGGCTCAACCGGCTCCGGCCCGAACCCACCTGGCTGCTGCTGGTCGCCCTCGGCTGGGGTGCACTCGCGGCAACCGCAATCTCGCTCAAGCTCAACGCCTGGCTGGCCGTCCAGGTCGGCGACGTCAACGGCGCCAGCCCACGGAGCGCGGTATTCGTCGCGCCATGGGTCGAGGAGGTCGCCAAGGGCGCCGTCATCTTCGCCATCGTGATCTGGCGCCGCCACGACTTCAACGCGGTCGTCGCGGGAGTGGTGTTCGGCGGCCTCGCGGGCATCGGCTTCGCGTTCACCGAGAACGTCCTCTACTACGGCCAGCACTTCCAAAGCCAGGGCGAGGAGCTGTTCTCCTTCGAGGCGTTCCAGAGCCTGTTCCTCTGGCGCGGAATCAAGTCGCCGTTCGCGCATCCGATGCTGACGATGATGACCGGCGCCGGCATCGGGATCGCCGTACGGCATCGCCACGTCGGGGTGCGGATCCTCGCGCCGGTGGCGGGGTTCTGCGCCGCGGCCCTGCTGCACATGGGCTACAACTCGGTGGCTTCGTTCGCGGCGACGAGCTCGTCGCTGACCGCACTTTACCTGGCGGTCCTGCTGCCGACCCTGTTCGCGTTGGTGACGCTCGTCGCTCTCGTACGTCGACACGAGCGCCACGTCATCGCCGCCCGGCTGCGCGACTACACCGCCTACGGTTGGCTGAAAGCCGATCAGCTGCCCTACATCGTGTCCGGCGCCGGGCGACGCGCCGCCCGCCGCCATTCCAAGCAGTTCGGCAAGGCCGAGCGCGACCGGGTGCGGGCCTTCCAGCGCACCGGCATGGACCTTGGCCTCCTGCGGGACCGCATCGTCCGCGGGGTCGCCGGCGCCACCGAGCTGCCGAAGGAGCGCGACCTGATCGCGGCCATGCGCTCCCACCGCGGCCGGGTGCTCTTGCCCGGCGCCATCGGCCGCGCCCAGGAGCTCCCGACGGCGAACTCCAGCTGGTAGACCACCCTAAACTTCAAGTGCTCGCCGCGCCGCGGCGGACCTCCACAGACCCGAGAGAAAGGGCGCGCGTGAGTGACCTCGGTCCACCCACCGAGCTCATCGGAGTACTCGCGCGTCTTCGCGAGTGTCTCGGCGACCAACGGCTGCCGTTCGACGCGGCGGACGCCGAGGCCGGCCGACGCGAGCGCGCCAGTCTGGTCAAGCAGCTCGACGACTACATCATCCCGCGGCTGGTGCAGATCGAGGCGCCGCTGCTCACGGTGGTCGGCGGCTCGACGGGGGCGGGGAAGTCCACGCTCGTCAACTCGCTGATCGGCAGCCGGGTCAGCGAGACCGGGGTGCTGCGGCCCACCACCCGCTCGCCGGTGCTCGTGCACCACCCAGACGACGCGCACTGGTTCGGCCCCGACCGGCTGCTGCCCGAGCTCGAGCGCACCGACCGGGCGACAGGCGACCAGGGGGCGCTGCAACTCGTGGCGACCGACGAACTGCCATCCGGTCTGGCGATCCTCGACGCGCCGGACGTGGACTCGGTCGAGGAGCGCAACCGCCGGCTTGCCGCCCAGCTGCTGGCCGCGGCCGATCTCTGGCTGTTCGTCACGTCGGCGGCTCGCTATGCCGACCAGGTCCCGTGGGGGTTCTTGCAGGCGGCGGCGGAGCGCAGCACGTCGGTCGCCGTGGTGCTGGATCGGACGACTCCCGACGCCATCCGCGAGGTCAGCGGCCATCTGGCGCGCATGCTCACCTCCCACGGTCTCGGTGACTCGCCGCTCTTCACCGTGCCCGAGTCGCCGGTCGACGGGGAGGGGCTGTTGCCACCGGGGTCGGTGGCCTCCATCCGCGGCTGGCTCGACTCGCTCGGGGGCGACTCGGCGGCGCGCGACGCCGTCGTACGCAAGACGCTCGACGGTGCCGTCGCCTCGCTCGGTCGGCGCACCCGGACCGTGGCGGACGCGCTCAAGACGCAGGAGCAGATCGCGGCGCAGCTGCGATCCGATGCAGTCAGGGCGTACGCCGACAGCCTGGCCGCTGTCGACGAGGCCAGCCAGGACGGCACCTTGCTGCGCGGCGAGGTGTTGGCGCGGTGGCAGGAGTTCGTCGGCACCGGCGAGCTGCTCAGGAGCCTCGAAGACCGGGTCGGCCGGATCCGCGACCGCGTCTTCAGGGCGGTGCGTGGTCGACCACAGCCGGCCCAGCAGGTCACCGTCGCGGTCGAGTCCGGGTTGGAGACGCTGATCGTCGAGCATGCGGAGTCGTCGGCCGAGCGCACGGCGCTGGCGTGGCGGACCCTGCCTGCCGGGGCGCAGCTGCTCGACGAGGCATCCGGCGACATCGGCCGCGCCTCCCGCGACCTGCGGGGGCGGGTCGAGCGGAGTGTGCGCGACTGGCAGGGCGGCGTGCTCGACCTGGTCCGCACCGAGGGCAGCAACCGACGTGCGACCGCACGGGTCTTGGCCTACGGCGTCAACGGGCTGGGCGTCGCGCTGATGGTGGTGATCTTCGCGCACACGGCCGCGCTCACCGGCGCCGAGGTGGGAGTTGCGGGAGGGACGGCGGTCATCGGGCAGAAGGTACTCGAGGCCGTGTTCGGCGACCAGGCCGTACGCCGGCTCGCGGAGACCGCCCGCAAGGACCTGCACCACCGGGTGGAGGAGCTCTGGGAGGCGGAGCTGCAGCGCTTCCTCGACCTGCTGGACGCCGCCGCGGTGCCGGCGGGCGCCGCGGACCAGATGCGCCGACTGTCGCGAGAGGTCGACGGTGTCCGGTGGACGGAGGCGGCCGGGTGAGCGCGGTCGCGCAGACGATGCGAAAAAAGGTGTTCGGGCGCTCTTCGAACGTGTCCGACCGGCTCGACGGGCTCGACCAGGCCGTGCAGGCTGCTCGTGGCCGGCTCGACCAGACGCTGGTCGACGACGCGCAAGGCGTGGTCGACCGAGCGGGTGCGCGGCTGAAGTTGTCCGGTGAGCACACCGTGGTGGCGCTGGCAGGGGCGACCGGATCGGGCAAGTCGTCGCTGTTCAACGCGCTCTGCGGGCTCGACCTGGCCGCCGTGGGCGTACGCCGCCCGACCACGTCATGGGTGCTGGCCTGCGCCTGGGGACCGGAGGGTGCGGGGGAGCTGCTCGACTGGCTCGAGATCCCCAAACGCCACCAGATCAGCCGCAGCAGCATGCTCGACGCGACCGCGGCCGACCGCGACCTCGAAGGGCTCGTCCTGCTCGACTTGCCCGACCACGACTCCACCGAGGTCTCCCATCTGCTCGAGGTCGAGCGGCTGGTCGAGCTGGCCGACGTACTCGTGTGGATCCTCGACCCGCAGAAGTACGCCGACGCCGCGGTGCACGACCGCTTCCTGCGCCCGCTCAGCTCGCACGCCGACGTGATGATGGTGGTGCTCAACCACGTCGACGAGATCCCGGCAGGCGGCGTCGACGCCACCCTCAACGATGTCGAGCGGCTGCTTGGGCTCGACGGGCTCGGTGCGGTGCCGGTGTTCCCCACCTCGGCGACCGGTGGCGAAGGGCTGGCAGAGCTGCGCAAGGCGCTGGTCGAGCGGGCGGGGCGGAAGAGGGCCGCCGGTGAGCGGCTGGCTGCGGACGTGAAGGCGATGGCCGGCCGGATCTCCGAGCAGACGGGGTCGGCTAAGCCTGGCGACATCCGGGACACAGCTCGTGGTGAGCTGCTGGACGCGTGCGCCGATGCGGCCGGCGTACCGGTGGTGGTGGGCGCCATCGAGTCGGCCTCGCTACTGCGGGCCCGGCAGGCCACGGGGTGGCCGGTGACGAAATGGCTGTCCCGGTTCCGGCCCGACCCGCTAAGGCGGCTGCACCTCGACGGGCTCAAGGGTCGGAAGAGCAAGGGGAGCGTCGCCAACGATGTGGCGGTGCGGATATCACGCAGCTCGGTCCCGCAGGCCTCCTCAGTCCAACGGGCCAGAGTGAGCGGCGCCGTACGAGCCGTCGCGGACGAGGTCACCGAGGGCATGGCGAAGCCTTGGGCGCGGGCGGTCCGCAGCGCATCGGTCTCGCGGCTCGACGACTTCTCCGACGGGCTCGACTCCGCCGTGGGTCGCGTCGACCTGGGGGTCGGTGACCGTCC